>NZ_WWCX01000080.1:0-29067 GCF_009857655.1 Duganella vulcania | reverse complement strand
GCCCGGCGGCCGGCGCCACGCCGGCCGCAACCGGCGCCGGCGCACCACCGGCGGCGATGCCGGGATCTGGCGAAGTGACCAGATACACCAGCACGCCGCAAGCGATCACGGCCAGCACCAGCGCCACGGCCAGAAAGCCGGCGCGCGGACGCCAGGCGCCCGGCTTCTCGTTGCCGGACTGGGGCCGCTCGGGAGGCTTGTCCAAGGGATCGGCTTACCCACGCATCAAGGCGTGGCGACGTTGTAGGTCGACACCGCCCAGCCCATCCGCTCGTGGCCGTACTGATTCCAGATCGGGTTCTTGCCGGCCGAGAAGGACGTGTAGCGCGGCGCGCCCGAGCCGGAGCTGCCGCCGAACAGGCCGGCCGTGACGGTGCTTCCGGAATAGGTCGGATGGGTATCGTCGGACTGGATGTAGTCGTAGCTGCTGCCGGACGATACAAAGTGCGCATTGGCGTCGCGCAGCGTCGAGCGCAGCGTGGTGGTGATGCGCGTGACATAGCTGGACTGGCTCTCGCCGGCGACGTAGCGCAGCGCGTCGGAGTCGATCTTGCCGTCGCCGTTGCTGTCGTAGTCGGCGCCCATGTACTGCGCGAAGTTGTCCGCGCAGGCGAAGCCCTTCTGCCGCGCCAGGTCGCACATCGAGAAGTTGATCCTGGCCAGCGACGGCAGGAACTTGTCCTGCATGTTCACGGTCTTGCCGGTGGACGCATCCTTGCACGAGCTCTGCACGTTGTCGGCGTCGTAGCCGGGGTAATGCAGGTTCGACACCAGCTTGAGCTTGACGCCGGAATAGGCGTTGGCGTTGATGTAGTTCATCGCCGCCTCGACATAGGTCTTGCAGCTGCTTTCGGCCGCGGTCAGCACGCTGTCGTCGCAGGTGCCGGTCTGGCTCTTGAAGGCGGTGCGGGCCTGCAGGCCGTCATTGCCGCACATCTCGAAGGCCACCACGCGGGTGTTACTCGCTTGCATATACGAACGCTCGGCCACGATCTTGTTGTTGTACACGTCCGACGCCACCGCGCCGGACTTGGTGCGGCGCACGCTCTCGATGTCGACGTTCCACAGCGCGGACAGGTATTCCGCGTCCACCGTCGGCGCCGAGTACTTGGCGGCGCTGGTGACGGAGCCGTTGTAGCCGGCGAAGATCGAGTCGCCGTAGGCCACCACGCGGTAGACGGTGGAGGTCCCGGGCCGGTCGATGGTCCAGGAAACGTTCTGGTTCAGGGTGCTGGCCGCCGCGTGGTCCGCGGCAGCGAGCAGGAACAGCGAGGACAGCAGCGTAGGCAGCGACTTCTTGTGAAAGCGGGTGTACGACATGGGATGTCTCCGATCAGTGGATCTGCAAGATGGATGTTTTTGTGTTGGCAAACGATTCATATTAGCCCGGAAGCACCGCCGGTATGTCATCGTCCCGCCGCTGTCTCGCCAGGGCAAGCGAATGTCTCCAGGGGACCGGCGCCTGTGGCGCGGCGGTCACAGCCTGCGGTGTTGGCAACTTGCGCAACGTTAGTGTAAGATCAATGCTTGGGTGCGAGCGTCTCCTCGGAGCGCTCGTTAAACGGGAAACCGGTGAAGCCGCTGAAACACGCGGCCATTCCGGTGCAGCCCCCGCTGCTGTAAGCCAGACGACTCCGTCATCACGTCACTGCATTAAACCGCGGGAAGACACGGAGAAGGACGAAGGCCAGCCAGAATACCGGCCCAAAAAAATCAGCATCATCTCCGCGGGGTGACGGGAATTCGCTATCGATCGTTTGCGCACGTCCCGTGCCGCCCGTCGACCGTCTTTCATCTCCCGCATGGTGTCCGTAAAAACCATTCGACGGGAGGTTTCGAATGCATATCATGGAAGGCTTTTTGCCTCCGGCGCACGCGCTCGGCTGGGCAGCCGTTTCCTTGCCTTTCCTGGCCTGGGGCTTGCGCTCCATCGGCCGTGACCTGCAATCGCATCCCGAGCGGCGCATGCTGCTCGGCGTGGCGGCGGCGTTCGCGTTCCTGCTGTCCGCCCTGAAGCTGCCGTCGGTCACGGGCAGTTGTTCGCATCCGACCGGCGTGGGCCTGGGCGCCGCCTTGTTCGGCCCCGCCGCGATGGTGCCGGTGGGCTTCGTGGTGCTGATGTTCCAGGCGCTGCTGATGGCGCACGGCGGCCTGACGACGCTGGGCGCGAATGTGTTCTCGATGGCGATTGTCGGCCCATTCGTATCGTACGGCGTGCTGCGCGCGGCGTCGGCGCTGGGCTTCTCGCGCTCGCCGGCGGTGTTCCTGGCCGCGTGCCTGGGCGACCTGGCCACGTATGTGACCACCTCGATCCAACTGGCGCTGGCGTTTCCCGCCGCTGTCGGCGGCTTTAGCGTTTCGTTCTTCAAGTTCGCCGGCATCTTCGCGCTGACGCAGGTACCCATCGCCATCAGCGAAGGCCTGCTGACGCTATTGGTGGTGAACGCGATGGTTCGCTTCAACGCGCACGAGCTGCGCGCGCTGCCCGTGATGACGCTCGGTGCGCGCAAGGGTGGCGCATGAAGGCCCGTACCTGGCTGGTCTGCCTGGCGCTGGTCCTGTTGACGGTGTTGCCTTTGTGGCTGGCGACAGCGCCACCGGCGGCGCCCGGCGGCGAAGCGCCGGCCATCTTCACTGGCGCGGACAATCGCGCGCAGCAGGCCATAGTCGCTATCGCTCCCGGTTACAAGCCGTGGTTCACGCCCGTGTTCGAGCCGGCCAGCGAGGAAATCGCGTCGCTGCTGTTCGCGCTGCAGGCGGCCATCGGCGCCGGCGTGATCGGCTACTGGCTCGGCATGTCCGTGGCACGCGAACGCGCGCGCCGCGAGGCCGCATCCCCACAGGACCGCCGTGCTGATTGAATCGACCGCGTACGCCAGCCGCTGGCGCGATGTGGCGCCGTCGGCCAAGGCGCTGTTTGCGCTGGCCGGCGTGGTCGCGGCCTGGGTGGCGCGCAGTCCTTATGCGCTGACCGCGCTGACGGCGGTGCTCGTGCTGGCCGCCCTGGCCGGTGCACGCGTCCCACTGCGCGCCTACGCCGCCACCGTGCTGCCGCCGCTCGGCTTCCTGCTGATCTCCTGCGCGGCCATGCTGTTCGGTCCGGACGCGCAAGGCGACTGGCGCTGGTCCGGCGCCATGCTGCCCGTCGTCGTCCACACCGCATTGCGTTCGCTGGCCATGCTGGCCGCGCTGTCAGGGCTGGTGCTCAGCACACCGATGCCCGGCCTGCTCGCGCTCATGCGCCGCCTGCGCATGCCGGAACTGCTGCTCGACATGATGGTGCTGTGCTATCGCATGCTGTTCGTGCTGCGCCAGGCGTGGGACGAAGGCGTGACCGCGCAAAGCGCGCGCCTCGGCTATCGCGGCTGGCGCCAGGCCTGGCGTTCAACCGGCCTGCTGGCCGGGCAGATGGCGGTGCAAGTGTGGCAGCGTGCCGCAGCGCTGCAAATGGCGGCGGACGCGCGCGTCTGCCAGGGCCCGCTGCGCTTCCTGCCGGTGGTCTACCCGCAGGCGCGCCGCCAGTGCATGGTGGCCGCGCTGGCCGGCGCGCTGCTGGTGACGCTGGCCGTGGGAGACCGCCTGTGAATTCCCCGATACTGGAACTGCAAGCCGTCGCCCACGTCTACCCGGACGGCAGCAAGGGCCTGCACGATTGCAGCCTGACGCTGCACCGTGGCCGCCGCTACGCGCTGCTGGGCGCGAACGGCGCGGGCAAGACCACCGTGCTGCAGCATCTGAACGGCCTGCTGCGCCCCACCGCCGGCCAGCTGCGCATCGACGGCCAGCCCTTCGACTACAGCCGGTCCGGACTCACCGCGCTGCGCAGCCGCGTGGGGCTGGTGTTCCAGAACCCGGACCGCCAGCTGTTCTCGGCGCTGGTCGAGGAGGACGTCTCATTCGGCCCGCTCAACCTCGGGCTGGACGCGGACGAGGTGCGCGCCCGCGTGTCTGCCGCATTGGATGCGGTGGGCTTGAGCGGCCACGCGCGCCGCGCCGTGCATCAACTGAGCTTCGGCCAGAAGAAGCGCGTCTGCATCGCCGGCGTGCTGGCGATGCAACCGGACGTGCTGCTGCTGGACGAACCCATGGCCGGCCTCGACGCGCCCATGCAAACCGAACTCGCCGCCCTACTCGACCAACTGGCCGCGCGCGGCGTCACCGTGCTGCTGTCCACGCACGACATCGACTTCGCCTTCCGCTGGGCCGACGACATCCACGTGATGGCGGGCGGCCGCTGCATCGCCTCCGGCCCGGCGCCGACACTGTGCGCGCAGGCGGACGTGCTGCATGCCGCCGGCCAGCGTCCACCGGCCGCGCTGGCGCTGCACGCGGAGCTGGTCGATCTGGGCGTGCTGCCCGCCGGCCCCGCACCGCGCAGCGTCGACGCCTTGCTCGACACGCTGCGCACACAAAAACATTCAGGAGTAATCACCGCATGACATCTCTCGGCAAAATCTGGTTCGTGGGCGCAGGCCCTGGCGACCCGGAACTGATCACCGTCAAAGGCCAGAGGCTGCTGTCGCAGGCGGGCGCCGTGCTGTTCGCAGGCTCACTGGTGGACCGCGCCGTCACGCTGTACGCGCCGCCCGGCTGCGCCATCCGCGATTCGAAAGACATGACGCTGGAAGAAATGACCGCATGGCTGATCGAGCAGGCACGCATCCACGCCACCGTGGTGCGCCTGCAAACCGGCGATCCCGCTTTGTACGGCGCGCTGATCGAACTGGCGCGCCCGCTCGGCGAAGCAGGCATCGAATGGTCCGTGGTGCCGGGCGTATCGTCCGCCATGGCATCGATGGCGGCGGCCGGAGAATCCATGACGCTGCCCGAGGTGACGCAGACCGTGATCCTCACCCGCGTAGAAGGCCGCACGCCGATGCCGGAAGGCGAAGACCTCGCCAGCCTGGCCGCGCACCGCACCACGCTGTGCATCTTCCTGTCGATCACGCTGATGCACAAGGTGGAAACCGCGCTGCGCGCCGCCGGCTGGGCCGAGGATGCGCCGATGCTGGTGGTGCACAAGGCCAGCTGGCCCGGCGAACAGAAGATCGTACGCGGCACGCTGGCCGACATCAAGCAGCGCTGCCGGGAGGCCGGCATCGCCAGCCAGGCGATGATCGTCGCCAGCCCCACCTTGGGCGCGCTGCATTGGGAGACGCTGGCGCGCTCCAAATTATATGACCCTACATTTACCCATCGTTTCAGAAAGGCGAGCGCATGAACCCAGTAAGCAAGGACACAATCCTGATTGTCGGCCATGGTTCCCGCGAGGATTCCGGCAACCAGGAGATCCGTGAATTCACCAGCCAGTGGCGCGCACGCCGCCCGGATTGGCGCATCGAGTTGTGCTTCATCGAATTCGCGCCGCCGGAGATGAACGCCGCGCTGCTGGACGCCGCGCGCAGTTCGCGTCGCGTGCTGGTGGTGCCGCTGATCCTGAACGCGGCCGGCCACGTCAAGATGGAGATACCGGAAGCGATCGAGCATGCGCGCCTCGCCTGCCCGCAGACGGAGATCCTGCTGGCGCCGCACCTCACCGCCTGCGATCCGATTCTAAAGATCCTCAAACGCCGCCTGCGCAAGGCCATGAACGCGCTGGACATGCCCGATCCAACCAGCACCGGCGTGGTGGTGCTGGGACGCGGCTCGTCCGATCGCGGCGCCAACGGCGAGATGGCCAAGATGGCCCGCTGGCTGCTGGAGGAAGGCGATCATGAGCTGGTCGACCTGGCCTTCACCGGCATCACCTGGCCGCGCCTTGAGAAAGTGGTGCAGCGCCAGGTCATGCTGGGCATGCGCCAGATCGTGGTGCTGCCCTACTACCTGTACACCGGCACCCTGATGCAGCGCATACACCGCCAGGTGGAGCATCTGCGCGGCCAGTATCCCCAGGTGCGTTTCGCCTGCTCCGAGCATTTCGGCTTCGAGAACGAGATCTTCGAGCTGATGGACCAGCGTGTGGAAGACCTGCGCGCCGGCGTGCCGGACAGCCGCCTGCCCTGCGACGGTTGCAGCTACCGCGAGATCGCGCATGACCTGGGCCACGGGCACTCGCACGCGCACACGCACGAGGTTCACGTGCATCCGCATCACGACCACGCGGAGGCGCAGCCGGCATGAGCACCGTGAACACCGTTACCGAACAGCTGACCCGCGCCGGCCAGGTGATCGAGCATGACAGCTTCGCCATCATCGACGCCGAAGCCGGCCCGCACGGGTACACCGAAGGCCAATGGCCCATCGTCCGCCGCATGATCCACGCCAACGCGGACTTCGACTTCAACGGCCTGACCGCCTTCCATGCGGACGCCGTGGAAGCCGGCATCAACGCCATGCTGGCCGGCGGCGCGCCGGTCGTGGCGGACGTGGAGATGATCTGCTCCGGCCTGTCGCAGCCGCGCCTCGCGCACTTCGGCATGAAGACCCACCAGTTCATCAGCGACGCCGACGTTATCGCGACCGCACAAAAGGAAGACACCACGCGCGCAGTGCAAGCCATGCGCAAGGCACATCGACTGGGCTTGCTGGACAAGGCCATTGTCGGCATCGGCAACGCACCCACCGCGCTGATCGAGCTGGTGCGCCTGATCCGCGAGGAAGGCGTGCGCCCGGCGCTGGTGGTCGGCATGCCGGTGGGCTTCGTCTCCGCCGCTGAATCCAAGGACTTGATGGCCGAAGTCGGCGACGTGCCATGGATCGTCATCCGTGGCCGCAAAGGCGGCTCCACGCTGGTGGTGGCCACGCTGCACGCGCTGCTGGCCTTGGCCGAAGCACGTCAAAAGGCGATGGCATGAAGGAGAAAGCGGCTGCCGAACGTGGCACCCGCACCGGTTTCACCACCGGCGCCTGCTCCGCGGCCGCGGCACGTGCCGCGGTGCTGGGCCTCGTCCACGGACGGGTGCCGGAAGAAATCGAGAGTCTGCTGCCCAACGGCAGCCGCGTGGTGTTCGCCATTCACGACGGCCGCTGCGAGCCAGGCCGCGCGCATGCCATGGTCGTCAAATTCGCCGGCGACGACCCAGATTGCACCGACGGCGCCCACATGACGGTCGACCTGCGCCTGCTGCCCGGCCAGGCCGGCGTGGTGTCGTACGTGGCTGGCGATGGCGTCGGCACGGTAACGATGAAAGGCCTGGGCCTCGAAGTGGGCGGGCCGGCGATCAACCCCGCGCCACGCAAGAACATCGCCGACAACCTGCGCGAAGCCGCGCCGGAGCTGCTGGCGGTGCACGGCATCGAAGTGACCATCAGCGTGCCGGATGGCCAGGTGATGGCGAAGAAGACCACCAACGCCCGCCTGGGCATCCTGGGCGGCATCAGCATCCTCGGCACCACCGGCATCGTCAAACCCTATTCGACCGCCGCCTGGCGTGCCAGCGTGGTGCAGGGCATACAGGTCGCCGCCACAGCAGGCCATGGCATCGTGGCGCTGACCACCGGCGGCCGCACCGAAACCTTCGCCATGACGGCACTGCGCGCGGAACGCCCCGAACTGCCGGCGGCCTGCTTCGTGCAGATGGGCGACTTCCTGCGCTATGCGCTGGATGAAGTGGTGGCGCAGGGCATAGAACTGGTGGTGCTGTGCGTCATGGTGGGCAAGCTGACCAAGATCGCGCAGGGCGAAACCATCACCCACGCCAACCGCAGCGAAGTCGATACCGACCTGGTGGCCGAGGTGGCGCGCCGTATCGGCGCCACGCCGGAAGACTGCGCCGCCATGGCCGCCGCCGAAACCGCGCGCTTCGGCGCGGAGCTGATGGTGGAGCGCGGCCTCGGCGACGCCTTCCACCACGCGCTGGCGCAAGCGGCCATCGACACCCTGACCGCGCCGGACCGCTACGGGCACGCATTCCAGCTGCGCGTGCTGGTGTGCGACTTCAGCGGCGTGCAAGTGGCCGACGTGTTGTCGGCTCCTGCCGAACCGCACGAACGTCCCGCCAGCGCTGGCCGCATCGGCATCGATCATCTACCGGAAGCATAAGCATGCATACACAAGACCCCAACCCCTGCCGCGTGATCGGCGTACTCGATGACGGCATCGCCAGCCTGAGTCCCACCGCGCTGGCCCTGCTGCGCAGCGCGGACGTATTGATCGGCGGCGCACGCACGCTGGCCCTGCTGGAGCGTGAGTTCAAGCCCGGCGCCATGCGCCACGACCTCACCGGAAAACTGAAGGAAGTGCCGGAATGGGTGCGTTCCGCGCGGGCCGACAACCTGTCCTGCGTGGTGCTGGCGACCGGCGATCCGCTGTGCCACGGCATCGCACCGTATCTGGCGCAGCACCTGTGCGTGGAGGCGCTGGACATCCTGCCCAACCTGTCGACGCTGCAGCTGGCGTGTGCGCGCATCGGACTGGCGTGGCAGGATGCGCGCATCGTCTCCGTGCACGCGCGCGACGCCGGCGAATGGCAGCGCGGCAGCGTCCCTGGCCACGGCTTGTACGCGCTGGCCCAGGCGACGCGCCAGCATGCGCGCCTGCTGGTGCTGACCAGCCCTGACAATAGCCCCGACCGCATCGCGCGCCTGCTGCTGGCCGAAGGCCTGGGCGACGATTTCCTGATGGCGGTAGCAGAGAACCTTCTGCAGCCCGAGGAGCGCGTGCTGGCCGAACTCACGCCACAGCAAGCCGCCGGCATGCGCTTCGCCGCGCTGAACGTGGTCCTGCTGTGGCGCGTAACGCCGGCGGCACAGCCGGTGCGATTCGGCCTTGCCGATGCGGAGTTCGTGCAGCGGCAGCCGGAGAAAGGCCTGATCACCAAGCAGGAGGTACGCGCGGTCAGCCTGGCGCGCCTGCAACTGCGGGCCGACAGCGTGGTATGGGACATCGGCGCCGGCTCGGGGTCGGTGGGCCTGGAAGCGGCGCGTCTATGCACGCAAGGCCACGTCTACGCGACCGAAAAGAACGAAGCGGATTTCGCCATCGCGGGACAGAACCACGCGGCCTTCGGCGTCAGCAACTACAGCCTGTACCTCGGCAAGGCGCCGGAAGGACTGGATGCGTGGCCCGATCCCGACGCGGTCTTCATCGGCGGCTCGGGCGGCGAATTGGCCGGCCTGATAGCCGGCGTGATCGCCCGCCTGCGCCCGCGCGGCACGCTGGTGATGAACTTCGTCACGCTGGAAAACCTCGCCACCGCCACTGCCACGCTGCAGGCGCTGGCAGGCGTGGAGTGGGACGTGCTGCAACTGCAAGCCGCCCGCAGCAAGCCGATTCTGCACATGCACCGCATGGCCGCTGAAAATCCGGTGTGGATCGTCTGCGCCCGCCGCACCGACGCGAAGGTGGCCGCCGATGAATGACATGACCGCACCCGGCACCCTGTGGGGCATCTCGCTCGGCCCCGGCGATCCCGGCCTGATCACGCGCGCCGCTTGGGACGCATTGCAGCGGCGCGACACCATCTGGGTCTACCCCGCCCGCAGCGGCAAGACGCCCAGCTACGCGTTCGACATCGTGCAGCGCGCCGGCGTGCCACCACCGGATCAGCACACGCAGCTGCTGTTCCCGATGACGCACGACGGCGAGAAATTGGGCCGCGCATGGCTCAAGGCCGCAGACACCGTGCTGCCCTGGCTGCGCGCCGGCCGCGACGTGCTGTTCCTGGTGGAGGGCGACGCCAGCACCTACGCCACCTTCGGCCACCTGGCGCGCACCGTGCGGGCGATGGATGAACAGGTGCCGGTGCGGATCATCGCCGGCGTCAACGCCTTCACCGCCGCCTGCGCGCAGGTTCCCGTGCCGTTCGCGGAGCAGGACGACACGGTCGCCATCGTGCCCGCCGCCTACGGCGTGAGCGCGGTGGATCGCCTGCTGCCCGACTTCGACACGCTGGTGCTGATGAAGGTGAAGCCGCTGATGGATGAGCTGATCGACTGGCTGGAACGGCGCGAGCTGCTGGACGGCGCGCACTTCATCGAACGTGTCGGCGCGCCGGACGAACGCCGCTTCAGCGGCAGCGACATCCTGGCGCTGCGCGGCACCAAGGTCAGCTACCTGTCGCTGCTGATCGTCAAACACACGCACCGCATACGCGGTGAACGCATCAAGGGCTGCCTTAAAAAGGAAAGCCCTCAACCTCTGACGGAGACCGCATGACCACAGCGACCACCACCAACCAGGCCGCCCCGCGCGTATGCCTGGTCGCCATCACCAAACACGGCGCGGCACAAGCCGCGCGCCTGGCCGCCGACCTGCCGGAGGCGGACATCTGCACCTCGGCCAAATTCGCCGCCACGTTCGCGGAAGCCTCCAACACCGTACGCGCCTACGACGGCGCGCTGCGCGACGAAATCGGCCCGCTGTTTGCCGGCTATGACCAGATCATCTTCTTCGTCTCGCTGGGCGCCGTGGTGCGGCTGATCGCGCCTCACCTGCGCAGCAAGGACAAGGACCCAGGCATCATCGTGGTCGACGACGCCGGCCAGTACGTGATCCCCGTGCTGTCCGGCCACGTCGGCGGCGCCAACGAGTGGAGCGAGCGCGTGGCCGATCTGCTGGGCGCCGCGCCGGTGCTGACCACCGCGTCCGACGTCGGCCGCACCATCCCGGTCGACATCCTCGGACGCCACCTCGGCTGGAAGGTGGAGGCGCCGAAGATCAACATCACCCGCGTATCCGCGCACGTGGTCAACGGCGAGCCGATCGCCTTCGTGCAGGAAGCCGGCAGCGCGGACTGGTGGACGCGTCCCACCCCGCTGCCCGAAAACATCCACCGCTTCGCGCGCTTCGACGAGGTGCCGCTGGACCGCTATGCGGCCCTGCTGTGGGTCACGCACGCCGAGGTGCCGGCCGAACGCTGGGATGCGCTCAACGAACGGCTGGTGGTCTACCGCCCGCCGCAGGAAGCCGTGGCATGACGCGGTTCGCCATGGGCCTGGGCTGCGACCGTGGCGTGGCGCTGGACACCGTGCGCGAGGCGGTGCGCGACGCGCTGGCCGCTGCGGGCGCGCAGCCGGCGCAGGTGGTGGCCGCCGCCAGCATCACGCTGAAGAAGGACGAAGCGGCCTTGTTGGCGCTGGCGCAGGAGCACGGCTGGCCGCTGCATTTTTATGAAGCGCATGAACTGGCGGCGGTGGAAGTGCCGCATCCGTCGGAGACCGTGCGGCACTACACCGGCACGCCGTCGGTGAGCGAGGCGGCGGCGTTGCTGGCCGCCGGACCCGGTACGCCGATGACCGCGCTGGTCGTCGAAAAACACAAACACAAAGGCGCAGATGGCCGCAACGCCACCGTCTCCATCGCAAGGATAGAACCATGAATGAAACTAGCGCAGGCAAGATCATGCTGGTCGGGATAGGCCCCGGCAGCGTGGAGCACATGACGCAACGGGCGCGCGACGCCATCGCCGAAGCCGACGTGGTGATCGGCTACGTCACCTACATCAAGCTGGTGGCCGATCTGATCGAGGGCAAGGAGATCATCCGCAAATCCATGACCGAGGAGCTGGACCGCGCCGTCAGCGCGCTCGAGGCGGCGCGCGCCGGCAAGAAGGTGGCACTGATCTCGTCGGGCGACGCGGGCGTCTACGGCATGGCCGGGCCGACCTACGAGGTGCTTTTCCAGGCCGGCTGGACGCCCGACGACGCGGTGCAGGTCGAGATCATCCCCGGCGCCTCGGCGCTCAACAGCTGCGCCGCGCTGGTCGGCGCGCCGCTGACGCATGACTTCTGCGCCATCTCGCTGTCGGACCTGCTGACGCCATGGCCGACCATCGCGCGCCGGCTGGACGCGGTGGCGATGGCCGATTTCGTGGTCGCGCTGTACAACCCGAAGAGTGGCCGCCGCACGCGCCAGATCGTCGAGGCGCAGCGCCTGTTCCTGCGCCATCGCCGCGCCGATACGCCGGTGGCGATCGTCAAGAGCGGCTACCGCCGCCGCCAGAATATCGTCTTCACCACGCTGGACTGCATGGCCGACGCCGACATCGGCATGCTCAGCACCGTCCTGATCGGCAACAGCAACACCTTCGTGCGCCACGGCCTGATGGTCACGCCGCGCGGCTACGCCAACAAGTACGACATGGAGGAAGGCGGCGCCACCCGCGACGGCGAACGCGCTGGCCGTTCGCTGTCCACCGGCCTGCTGGGCTGGCTGGACACGCTGCAGGCGGAACACGCGGCCGGCGACAGCATCGAGCAGTTGGCCGCGCGGCATCGCCTGCCGGCCGACTACATCCGCGCCACGCTGGAGGAACCGTGGGAAGCCGAGGCGCCCGCTGTCGAGGAGAGCGAAGCATGACCGACGCCATCGTCAAGCCGAAGATCGGCAACTACCACCGCCACCTGCTGGTGTGCACCGGCCCGCGCTGCAGCGAGGATGGCGCGTCGCAGGCCTTGTTCGACAGCCTGGGCGGAAAGCTCAAGGAGGCCGGGCTGAATGAGGGCGAGTTGCGCGTCAAGCGCAGCCGTGTGAGCTGCTTCGCCGCCTGCAAGGGCGGGCCTATCGTCTGCGTGCAACCGGACGGGACTTGGTACTACAACGTCACTTCCGATAATATGGACCGCATCGTGAACGACCACCTGCGCGACGGCAAGCGGGTGGAGGACTTGGTATTCCACCAGGCCGGCGAAAGCTGAGCGCAGGCAGTCAACGAAAGAAGCAGAATGGCAGGGAAAGTGTATTTGATCGGCGCCGGCCCCGGCGCCCAGGACCTGATCACCGTGCGCGGCGCGCGGCTGCTGGCGCAGGCCGACATCGTGCTGCACGACGCGCTGGTGACGCCGGAGATGCTGGAACTGTGTCCGCAGGCGGAGCTGATCGCGGTCGGCAAGCGCAGCGGCCAGCGCTCGGTGGCGCAGCAGATCATCAACCAGCACCTGCTCGACTGCGCCCGACGCGCCGGGCTGGTGGTGCGCTTGAAGGGCGGCGATCCGATGCTGTTCGGCCGCGCCGACGAGGAGCTGCGCGCGCTGGAGGAAGCCGGCATCGAGGTCGAGATCGTCCCGGGGGTGACCACGGCGGTCGCGGCGGCGGCGGCGGCCAGACAGCCGCTGACCAAGCGCGGCGTGGCGCGCAGCGTGGCGTTCTTCACCTCGTCCACCGCGCCGGAGCACACGGAGCTCGATGCGATCCCCAACACGGACACGCTGGTGCAGTACATGGGTGGCCGCGAGGCCATCGCCACCGCCGAACGCCTGCTGGCGCATGGCCGCAAGCCCGATACGCCGGTGGTGGTGATCGAGAACGTGAGCCGCGCCGACCAGCGCATCCACCGCATGGACATCGCCGCCTTGTCGCAGGGCCTGGGCATGCCCACCGGCCCGGTGCTGGTGATGATCGGCGAGGCCATGCGCGCACGCTTGCATCAGCAGGCCGATTAGATCACGGACATGGCGCGGCGCCGACCGTGGCGCCCAGCGTCTCCGCGTTGGCGATGGCGGTCGCATTTGGCAAACTCAACGGCAGGCTCACCAGTGAGAGCAGCGTCTGGTACTGCACGTGGTTGCAGGTAGCCGTGACCGCGGGATCGCATATCCGCGCGCGCACAAAACGGATGCAGCTGGCGTCGTAGGGATCTTTCATGCAGGTGATCCGGTTGTTGACGGTACACGCCGGCAGCGCCGCGGCCGGGATCTCGGTCATCGCCGGCGCGCCCGCGTAGGTCAGCGCCAGGTAGTCGATGCGGACATGCGCGTCCGTGATCGGGTCGCCCAGCAGCAGGGTGCCGGCGGCGTCACGGAAGACGGCTTTCTGGCGCACGGCGTTTATGGCGGCGGGGTCACGAAAGTCCGCATTGGCGGCCAGCCTCGCCGCGCGCTGGGTCACCATTTCCAAAGTATTGAACAGATACATGGCCCGCGCGCATTCGATCACGCCAACGGCAATGATCAGAAACAGCATCAGCACCATGCTGAACTCAACGGCGACCACCCCGCCCTGTTCCTGGATTTTTTGTTGTGGGGACATGGGGCTATCTCCCCACGTAAGGATAGCTGACGTTGACCATCAACGGCATCGTCATCAACGTCACGTTTGAAAAGAAGATGTCCGTCACCCGCAGCTGGATGATTACGTTGACGTTCGTGGGCGTAGCGAAGCCTACGCACTGGGCCGTATCGCAGCCGATCGTCACGAAAATCCCATCCGGTCCGGGTGCTAGCTCAGCCAGTTCGGCATCCACGATGGACTTGGCGACCGCAGCAAGGGCGGGCGCCCGCGCCGAATTCCTGATCTCGCTCAGCGGAATGACGGAAAGATAGTGGGCGGCATCCTGCGCTGCCCGCTCCATGACGCTGTAGTGCCAGAACAGCCGGCCGAAGAAGAGCGGGAATACCAGCAGGATGAGAAGGACCGGCAATATCAGCGCCAGCTCGATGGCGGCGATCCCGCGCTGGCGGCTGGCGCGGGGCCGCCCCGGTGTCCGGTTCATGGGTTTCATTGCTCGGGGTTTCATTGCTCGGGGTTTCATTGATATAACTCCACCGCGCCGCCCAGCGATTGCTCGGTGGCCAGGCCGCCGAATTCAGCGAAAAGCGCGGTCCCCGTCGCGGGGACGGTCATCAGGAATTTACCTATGCCGAGCACGGTGGCGGTGGTGGTCGTCCCCGCTGCTACCGGACAAGACAATAAAGCCACATTCAGCACGCGCCGATTGGCGATACCTTTGTGGGCAGCGGCCGGCGCCTGGAAATAACTGACATTTAATGTGGTGTAAGGCGTCGAGACCCCGGACGGATAGGAGCCGGCGGCGACCGGCAGCCCTGGCTTGTACAGCGAACTCCAGACGCTGGTGTTAAAGGGCGTGTAGCCGTTGGCCGGTTCCGCCGCTCCCGGCACATAGGAGCTGTAGGGGACCGCCCGCGCATAGGCCCACAGCGGGCCGTACATCGCCGCGGTCGTGCCCCCGAGGGCCGGCAGAGGATCGGCGACCGTCCACAGTTTGCCTCCGCTGGTCGTCGAGGCGGCGCCCTGGGCGCCGGGCGTGGTGCTCATCCATGAGATCGCGGTGTTGTAGACATAGGACTTGATATTTGCGTCCGGCGGCGCGGTGGCAAAGGAGCAAAGCGATCCGCTGAATTGGTCGAAGCGCGAATTGAGCTGGTTGACCAGCGAAGCCAGGGGAAATGGCCGGCCGACCGTGATCGGCGCGCCGGTGACCCTGGGGATCGCCAATTTTCCCGTGCAAGCGTAAGGGCCGACTACGCCAGGCGCCGTGTTGCCTGCCGTTCCATAGACACCGGGCGGATCAAACGGATCGACAACGAAATTCTCGGGCGCCGTGCCATTGGGATTGAGCTGCATGAGGTCGTAAGCGACACCGCGCCGGAAACCGTATTCGGTCAATTCGCTGTACGCGGGCGGTCCTGGATTGACCCGTGCGGCGGCGGCGGTGTTGGACAGCGCGCACACCGCGATCGGCGCGACGTTGATGGTCGAGCGGCCAGCCACCGCTGTCGCGCTCACGCTGGACGATGCCAGCGTCTCCGAAAGGGCGCGCATGAACGCCAGGCTGATGGTGGCCAGCGAGGCGTCCAGCATGCCGGTGTCGGCCTTGACGAACAGCAGGCCGTCGGGCGCGGCTTGTGCGGAGCCGGCATCGACCCAGCCGCCGGTCGCTGCACTGCTGAACGACAGCGCGGCGCTATTCCAGCTGATCGATTGCTGGTTGTACTGGTATTTCAAGGTGCTCGCCGCGCTGGCGGCCTGGGCAAGCGCATTCGTCACGCCGCCCGAGGTGCCGTTGAGCTGGCGGGCCGCCGCGAGCGCGGTGGCGTTCGCCAGGGCCTGGAGATCCAGCTTGCGGTTGTATACCCGCCCCAGGTCGAGCGACATGCCCACGAACCCGACCAGGACCACCAGCATCAGGGCGAACACGATGGCGATGGCGCCCCGCTGCCGATCTCGTCCCTTTCCAAGCGATCCAGCCGTCCCGGTCATGCCGCCTCCATCGAATTTCCGCTGCGAAATAAGCGTACTCAAGCGCCGATTCTAGACAGTCTGCGGCTGATGCAATTGATAAAGGACAAGAGGATCATCGCAATCCCATGCGTGGCAATATTGACAACCCCGCAAAGCCATGCCAGTTCAGAATTCCTTAATATCCGGCGACGACGATCTGCTTATGCCAACGCGGTGCCGTCCTCAATCCGGTCCGGCGGGATAGGCAATCAACACACGGGAGCAGCATATGAACGACAATCATTCCGGGGCCACGCCCCCTCAAATTCGCGTCTGGGACCTGCCAGTCCGGGTATTTCACTGGCTGATGGCCTTCAGCTTTGCCGGCGCCTACCTGACGGCCGAGGCGGACAACTGGCGCCTGGTCCACGTCACGCTGGGCTACACCATGGCGGCGCTGGTCTGCTTTCGCATCCTGTGGGGATTTTTCGGTACCTACTACGCCAGGTTCGCCAGCTTCGTGCGCGGACCGAAGGCGACGCTGAGCTACCTGCAATCCATGCTGCAGGGACGCCCCCAACATTTCACTGGCCATAATCCGGCCGGCGCGGTGGCCATCGTGCTGATGCTGGGGATAGCCATGGCGCTGGCCGGTTCCGGCTGGCTGCTGTACACCGAGCGGGCCGGTGAATGGATGGAGGAGGTGCACGAGCTGATCGCCAACCTGATGCTGGCCGTGGTGCTGGTCCACATCGCCGGCGTGCTTGTCGCCAGCTTTATCCACCGCGAGAATCTCGCCAGATCGATGATCACCGGACGCAAGCACGCCGCGCCAGGCGCCAAGGCACAGGGGCTGCGCACCGGCACCGCGCTGCTGCTCCTGCTCGCGGTGCTGGCGCTGTGGTGGTGGCAAGGGAGCCATGCGGAAGCTCCGGCAGCCGGCCGGGCGGCCGCGGAGCACCGGGAGTCTTAATCGATCGCCCACAGCGCATGGGCGTCCAGCTGCACCCTTGCGCTGGCGGCGACGGCCGCGATCCGCGCCACCTGGGATGCCAGCGCCGCCTCCATCGCGAGGCGGCGGCCAAGCAGCGCTTCGGCCAGCGTGTATTCGTTTGCCTTGTAGCCCAGCTCCATCAAGCGCGCCTGGCGGTCGCTCTGCTGTTCAACCGCGCGAAGGCTGGTCCATACCTGGTAGCTGTATTCCTGCTCGGTCACGGCCCGCTGCGCCGCCAGCGTGACCTTGGTTCTTACCTGGGCCACTCTCTCCTCCGCCATCCGCGCCCGGAGGTAGGCCGCCGAGCTCTCGGCGCCGCGCGCGCCACCCGGCAGGGCCATCGACAGCGTGAGGCCGATGGTGCGTTCCTGGCCGGCGCGTTCGCGGCCGGCGCGCACCGCAATCGTCGGGTCGGGCATGCGCTCGCTGGCGGCGCGCTTGGCTTTCAAGCCGTACCACTGCGCCTCCACCTGCGCCAATGCCAGCTCATGATTGTCATCCAGGATGCGCGCAAGCTGATCCGGCCGCTGCAATGGCATCGGCTGCGGATCGGGCACCTGGTCCAGCCGCGGCGCCGGCAGGCCGGGATAATTGGTGGCCATCAAGGTCAGCGCATGTTGCACCTGTAGGCCGGCCTGCTCGATCAAGGCGTCCGCCCGCCGTAATTCGGTATCGGCCTGCATCAGTTCAAGCCGCGCCCCATCGCCCGCCTTCACGCGCAGTTCGGCGATCGCTCTCAGCTGCTTGAACAAGGCGTGCTGTTCCTTCAAGCGCTCCAGCGTGGCTTGCGCCTTCAGGGCGTCGTACCAGTCCTGCATCAGCGCGCGGCCCGCCTCATGCCAGGCGTCCGCCCGTTGCGCCTCCGCCAGCGCCACGCCTTTTTCGCCAACCGCGCGGTCCTGCTCCGCCTTGCCAAACCAGCGGACGCTGCGCTCGAGCGCCAGTTCCTGCTCGCGATAGCGCTCTCCATCGAGCACGCGGCGCTGGCTCATGCCTGCCCGCACCACCCATTCGCCGGGGCCGGCGGCCAGCTTCGCCTGCTCCGCCCCGGCAAGCTGGTTGTTGAGTTCGCCGATGCGCAGCTGCGGCAATTGCGACAGCAACTCCCTCACGGTTTGCTCGCGCGGCAAGCCGAACAGGACATCGCCGGCGAGCGGCAACGCCGGCGCGCTGGCCCACGCAGCCGGATGGCCCAGCGCCGCCAGCGCCAGCGCCAGTTTGGCAAGACGGCACTTCATGCGAGCCTCCCGCAGGCTGTCAACGGGCTCAACCAGTACGCCACGTCGGGACTGGGCATCTCGCTGGACAATGCCTCCAGCAGCAATTGCAGATGGGCGCCAACGCCGGCCACCAGGACCAGCCTGCGGGCGCTGCGGCCCTGCACCAGCTCCATCGCCGACCGCAGCACCGCGCCCCGCCCCATGCCTTGCGCGGCGATCACGGAGAATCCCGTGGCCCACTCCGGATGCAGCAGCAGAAAATCCACTACGTCCTCTTCCAGGCCGGCCGGGATCGCCAGCGTCAGCAAGCTATCGTTGGAAATTTGTTTCAGCATGTTTTATCCTGCTTGGGTAACTGCCGGGCCCTTGACGCCGAAGCGGCGGAAGAGCAGAGGCAAAAGTATCAGTGTCAACGAGGTCGCGCTGAGCAGTCCGCCGATCACCACGATCGCCAGCGGCTTCTGGATTTCCGAACCGGGGCCGGTGGCCAGCAGCAGCGGAACCAGGCCCAGCCCGGTAATGCAGGCGGTCATCATCACCGGCCGGAAGCGGCGCAGCGCGCCCTGGCTGACCACCTCCGGCAGCGCCATGCCGCGCGCCACCAGCTGGTTGAAGCAGGTGATCATCACCAGCCCGTTGAGCACCGCGATGCCCATCAGCGCGATAAAGCCGACCGACGCCGGCACCGAAAGGTATTCGCCGGTGACGGCCAGCGCCACCACGCCGCCGATCAGCGCGAAGGGGATGTTGACGAAGACCAGCAACGCCTGCCGCACGCTGTGCAACGTGCTGAACAGCAGCAGGAAAATCAGCGCCAGCGCGACCGGGACCACCAGCGCCAGCCTTGCCGCGGCGCGCTGCTGGTTCTCGAACTGCCCGCCCCAGCTCAGGCGGTATCCGGCCGGCAGCTTGACGCGCGTGGCGACGGCCAGCTTGGCCTCGTCGACAAAGCCCACCAGGTCGCGGCCCCGGACGTTGGCGCGCACCACGGCCAGGCGGCTGCTGTTCTCGCGTTCGATCTTGACGGGGCCGTCCACGTGGCGCAGCGTCGCCAGCTGGCTGAGCGGCACGGACTCGCCGTCGGCCAGCGGCAGGCGCAGCTGCCCGAACAGGGTGGAGGACAGCTGAAGCTGTTCGCCGCCACGGATCAGCAAAGGCAAGCGCTTGCCGCCTTCGATCACCACGCCGGCCACGCGGCCCTCGATCAGGGTGCGCAAGTCCGCCTGCACTTGCTCGGCGGTCAGGCCCAACCGCCCGGCGGCCAGCCGGTCGATATCGACCTGCAGATATTGCACGCCTTCGTTCTTGACGGTGAGCACATCCTCGCTGCCCGGCACCGCCTGCACCACGCTGACGATCTGCCCGGCCAGCGCCCCGAGCATCGCGGAATCCGGGCCGTAGACTTTGATCGCGAGATCGCCGCGCACGCCCGACAGCATTTCCGAGGTGCGCATTTCAATCGGCTGGGTGAAGCTGATGTTCACGCCGGGGAAGTCGGCGGTCGCCTTGCGCAGGGCGTCGATCAAGTCTTCCTTGTTCTGGCTGCGCCATTGCGGCCGCGGCTTGAGGACCAGGAAGGTGTCCGTCTCGTTCAGGCCCATCGGGTCGAGGCCGAGCTCGTCCGAGCCGAGCCGCGCCACGATGCGCCGCACCTCGGGCACTTCCGCCAGGATGCTGCGTTGTATCGCCATGTCCAGGCGCGCGGACTCGGCCAGGTTCACTGACGGCAGCTTCTCGATCTGCATGATGATGTCGCCCTCGTCCAGCACCGGCATGAACGATTTGCCGACCACCATGAACAAGCCGGCGGCGACGGCCAGCGCGGCCACGGCGCCGCCCGCCACCAGGCGCTCGTGCCGCAGCGCCCGGTCCAGCAGCTTGTGGTAGGCCGCCTCCATGCGTTGCACCAGGCGCGGCGCCGGGCCGTGGTGGGCCTTGAGCAGCAGCGACGACAACACCGGAATCACGGTCAGCGACAGCAGCAGCGATGCCGCCAGCGCGAAAATGATGGTCAGCGCGACCGGCGCGAACAGCTTGCCCTCCAGTCCCTGCAGGGTCAGCAAGGGCAGGAAGACGATCATGATCACCACCATGCCGGCCGTCACCGGCACCGCCACTTCCCGCACCGCGCGGTAGATCACATGCAGGCGCGACAGGCCAGGCTGGGCCTTGCCGCTGTGGGCCTCGATGTTTTCCACCACCACCACCGCCGCGTCGACCAGCATGCCGATGGCGATCGCCAGGCCGCCAAGCGACATCAGGTTGGCGCTGAGGCCGTAATGGCGCATCAGCAGGAAGGTGCCCAGTGCCGACAACGGCAGGATGCAGGCGACCACCAGGGCGGCGCGCAGGTTGCCAAGGAAGACATACAGCAACACCACCACCAGCAGGGTCGCTTCCAGCAGGGCCTTGACGACCGTCTGGACGGCGCGCTCGACCAGGTTGCCCCGGTCGTAGAACGTGCTGATGGTGGTGCCGGCCGGCAGCGAGCGGCCGATCTCGACGAGCTTGGCCCGCACCTGGTCGACCACGCTCTGGGCGTTGGCGCCGCGCATCGCCAGCACCAGCGCCTCGACCGCCTCGCCCTTGCCATCCTGCGTTACCGCGCCGTAGCGCGTCAATTGGCCCACGCGCACCGTGGCGACCTGCCCCACCGTGACGGCAACGCCGCCAAGGTTGACGATCACGATGGCGCCGACATCGGCCAGCGTGCGGATGCCCGCATCGCTGCGGATCAGCAGGGATTCCTCGTTGCTGCCGAGCCGGCCCGCGCCGTCGCTGCGGTTGTTGGCCTCCAGCGCCTGTTGCAACTGCGCCAGCGAAATCCGCCTTGCCGCCAGCGCGGCCGGATCGGGCACCACCTCGAAGCTCTTGACCTGGCCGCCCAGCGAATTGACATCGGCCACGCCGGCGATGTTGCGCAACTGGGGGCGGATCGTCCATTCCAGCAGCGTGCGTTTTTCCATCAGCGACAGCGGCCCTTCAATGGTGAACATGAAGATCTCGCCCAACGGCGTGGTGATCGGCGCCAGCCCGCCGCTGACCGACGCCGGCAAGTCCTTGAGCACCGAGGCCAGCCGTTCGCTGACCTGCTGCCGCGCCCAATAGACGTCGGTGCCCTCTTCGAAGTCCAGCGTGATGTCGGCGATCGCGTACTTCGATTGCGAACGCAGCACGGCCTGGCGCGGTATGCCCAGCAACTCCTGTTCGATCGGCGCGACGATGCGCGCCTCGACTTCTTCCGGCGTCATGCCGGGCGCCTTCAGGATCAGCTTGACCTGCGTGCTGGAGACATCCGGGAACGCATCGATCGACAGTTCGCCGGCCGCCTTGACGCCCGCCGCCACCATCAACACCGCCAGCACCAGCACCAACAGGCGCTGCGCCAGGGATAAAGCGATCAGCCGCCCCAGCATCACGGTTTCTCCTGCGCGGCGGCGGGCTCACCCAGCCCCGTCCAGGCGCCCTTGAGCGCGACCAATCCCCGCACCGCAAGCTGTGCTCCGGGAGCGATCGCGCCACGCACCCACAGCTGGTCGCCGGCGGCCGCGCCAGGGACGACCGGCACCGCCTGGAACCCGTTGGCGTTCCGCATGAAGACATAGTTGGCCGCGCCGCGCCGCACCAGCGCGGCGGCGGGCACCAGCAGCGACCCGCCCCGGGCCGGCGGTGCGACCAGCCGCGCCTCGACGAAGGCATTTATTTTCAGGCACGGTGTCGGTTCCAGCTGGCGCGCGCGCACCTGCGCTGTCTGGTTGGCGCTGTTGACCTGCGGCGACAGCGCGATCACCCGCAGCTGGCCGCACTGTGCGACCTCAAGCAGATCCCCCACCGCCAACATCGACATCTGTTGGGCCGACGCCTGCAGTTCCACCCACAGCGGACCATCGCGGCTGATCTTCGCCACCGCCATGCCGGCGTCCAGCTGTTGCCCGACGGTGACCGGCAACTCGATCAAGGTCCCCGCGCTTTGCGCACGCACGGTCAGCAGCGGGCTCGGTTGCGCGCCCGCCGACAACGCGGCGATGGCCGCCGCGCCCAAGCCTCCTGCGCGCAGCATCTGGGCCCGCTGATCGGCCGCCAGCCTGGCCAGCTGCGCGGCGGCGCGGCTTTCCTCCACCCGCGCACGCGCGATGACGCCCTCGGCAAACAGGCTTTCGTCGCGCTGCTGCTTGTCGGCCGCCAGGCGGGACTGCGTGGACAGCTGGACGTATTCGCGCTGCGTTTCCATCCACGCGGGACTGAACAAGGTGACCAGCGCCGCTCCCCTCTGCACGCGCTGCAGCGAAACACTGTGCACCTGCTGTACCACCCCACCGGCGGCCGCGACGGCGAGAACGAGCGCATCGGCTGGCGCCACCACGGTCCCGGTCAAGACGACGGCGTTGCCGACCGGCGTTGCGGCGCCGGCCGGGGCCGCAACCGCCGGCGCGGTCACAATGCCTGCCCGGCTGATCTGCTTGGCGCTCATCGGCAGCTGCGTCACGGCATCCGCGCTCCAGACGCGGATTGGACCGGCAAGCAGAGATGCCAGCAGCAAGGCCGCTCGGGCCGGAAAGGGAGGGAACGTCATGGAATAATTTCCTTGGAGGGGATCAGTGCGTATGATGGTGGTGAGCAGATATTAAGAAGTTCTTAACAACTGCCGCCTACGCTGGACACCAGCTAAACGACGAGACCGCAACATGCGTATATTGCTCACGGAAGATGATCCCCAACTGGGGCGCGCCACGCAGATCGGACTGGAACAGGCCGGCTATGCGGTGGACTGGGTGCAGTCCGCCGAACATGCGCACACGGCGGTGCGGCTGCACGACTATGGCTGCATCCTGCTGGACCTGGGCTTGCCGGGACAGGACGGCATGCAGGCGTTGACCACGCTGCGCAATGCCGGCTATGGCGGCGCCATTCTGATCGTGACCGCCCGCGACAAAGTCCCCGAACGCATCGCCGGCCTGGATGGCGGCGCCGACGATTTCATCGTCAAGCCTTTTGATCTGGATGAGCTGGCGGCGCGGATCCGCAGCGCGTCGCGGCGCGCGGCGGGCCGGCTGCGCGAAGAACTGGTGCACGGCGATCTGGTGCTCGATGTCGCCGCCCGCCAGGTCACCCAGGCGGGGCGGCCGGTGGCGCTGACCAGCAGGGAATTCGGCATCCTGCTGACGCTGGTGGAAAACAGCGGCAGGGTGCTGAGCCGCGAACAGCTGGAGCACCAGCTTTACAGCTGGGGCGAGGAAGTGGAAAGCAACGCGGTCCAGGTCCATATCCACCACCTGCGCAAGAAGCTGGGACGCGCACTGATCCGCACGGTGCACGCGATCGGCTACTGCATCGACAAGCCCACGCCGGAGGCAGGCGCATGAGTACGGCCAGCGTGCCGCGCTGGTCCCTGCGGCGCTTGCTGCTCGGTGTGCTGCTGGGCCTGACGCTGGCCTTGTGGGGCGGCAGCGCGTTCATCGTTTACCGCGAGGCGCAGCGCGAAAGCCAGGAACTGTTCGACCAATCGCTGGCGGAAACGGCGCAGCTGCTGCTGTCGCTGGCCGAGAACGAGGCGCGAGAGCACGGCACCGCGCTGGCGATCGACCTCAAGATACCGGAACGCCCGGACCACCATCGCTACCTGCTGTTCCAGATCCGCGACGCGCGCCAGCGCCTGCTCTACAAGAACGGCGGCGCACCCTCGACCGCGTTTGCGGTCGATGCGCCGGAGGGATATTCGTGGACGCGGGTGGGCGGCCACCGCAGCCGTCTCTATACCAGCTGGAACGCGGGCCGCACGGTACAGATCCAGGTGGCCGAGCCGAGCAGCCACCGCGACGAAATCAGCACCCGTTTTTTCTACAAGGCCAGCGGCCTGGGCGTGGTGCTGGCGATACTGGCCGGACTGGCGATCTGGCTGTGCATCGACCGGGTGTTCCGGGTGCTGCAGGTATCCGCCGACGAGGTCGGCGCGCGCACGCCCAACGACCTCGCCGACGTGCCGCTGGAGGGCGCACCCAGCGAGGTGTTTCCGCTGCTGCTGGCGATCAACCGGCTGTTTGGCCGGGTCCGGCAAACCATGGAGTACGAACAGCGCTTCACCGGAGACGCCGCGCACGAACTGCGCACGCCGCTGGCGGCCATCAAGACCAATCTGCAGGTCATGCAACGGGCGCGCAGCGTGGCTGAACGCGACGAATTCATCGCCGGCCTGAACGTTAGCGTGGACCGCGCCAGCAGGCTGGTCGATCAATTGCTGACGCTGGCGCACCTTGACCCGCAGGACAGCCACGGCGTGGCGCTGGAGCAGGCCGACCTGGCGACGCTGCTGACCGAGGAGCAGGCTCACTGGCAGAGCCTGGCGGCCGGCCATCAATTGCAGGTGGACGTTGCGCACGCACCGTGCCGGATCGAGCGGGAAAGCCTGCGCATGTTGTTGCGCAACCTGGTCGACAACGCGGCGCGCTACACCCCGGCGCCGGGACGCATCGTGGTCAGCTGCGGCCAGGCCGACGGCCACAGCTATCTGCGCGTGGCGGACTCGGGGCCGGGCATACCGCCGGCAATGCGCGAACGGGTCTTCGAACGTTTCTTCCGCCTGCCAGGCGCGAAGGCGCCCGGCAGTGGACTGGGCCTGTCCATCGTCAGCCGGATCGCGGCCATGCACGGGGCCACGCTCAGTCTCGACACCGGCATGGACGGTCGTGGGCTGGCAGTCACGGTCACCTTTCCAGCGCTGGAGAAGTCGCTGCCGCGACACTAACGAGAATTGATACTCGGATCGAAGCGCGAGTATGACAATTCATACTCCAACACCAGCGTCAGGTCCCACCCCGTCCACAAAACCCTCGTCCAATCAATGATTTGGCTCAATAGTCCGGCTTGCTGATCCCGTGGCACGGATAGTGCTATCTCTGTTGTGAAAAGCATATTCGATAGCGGCCACCGCTTCGAATCGCTTTTTACTATAAATAAAACGGAGACAACAACATGACCAACGTAATTCCCGCCCGAACGTGCAGGCCACCTTCCTGACGTAAGCGCCACCAACGCCCGTCTGGCGGCGCCGCTTGCGCGCCGCTCCATCGCTAACTTCACGGCTGACCGAGCCCGAACCTTGGTCCGGCGGGGATCGCTGCATCCTCGATTTCGGTCGCGTCGTGATACCTACCGCATAGTCTTATTGGATCGTTTATGAAAAAATCATTAGTAGCTGGCCTCTTGATCGCCTCCGCAGCCGGCGCCGCGTCGGCGCAATCCGGCGTCACCGTCTACGGCATACTGGATGCGGGCATCACCCGCGAAACCGGTGGCGCCGAGGGCTCGGTCACCAAGCTGGCCTCCGGCGTGCAGTCCGGCAGCCGCCTGGGCTTCAAGGGACAGGAAGACCTGGGCAATGGCATGAACGCCCACTTCGTGCTGGAGAACGGGCTCGATCTCGACACCGGCAAGGCGCGCCAGAACGGCGCCCTGTTCGGCCGCCACGCCTATGTCGGCCTGACCACCAGCGCCGGTACCGTCAACCTGGGCCGTCAATGCAACCCGATCTTCATCGCGCTGGACGGCATCGACCCGTTTGAAACCGGCTTCACCGGCTCCGCCACCAATCTGATGAGCATCGGCACGGCACGCACCAACAACACCATCAGCTATGCAACGCCCAAGCTGAACGGCCTGTCGGCCACCGTGATGTATGGATTCGGCGAACAGCCGGGCGACAGCACCTTGGGCCGCACCATCGCCTTTTCCATCGACTACACCGCGGGTCCGCTGGTGGGAACCCTGGCCTATGACAGCCTGAAGGTCACGTCGTTCAATACGTTGAAAGAAGTCCTGCTGGGCGCCAGCTACAACTTCGGCCCCGCGACCGTGCACGCCGCGTTTGAAACCGAAAAGGACGACCTCGGCGGCGACTTCCGCGACTTCCTGCTGGGTGCCTCGGTGC
Organism: Duganella vulcania; assembly: GCF_009857655.1. NCBI lineage: Bacteria > Pseudomonadati > Pseudomonadota > Betaproteobacteria > Burkholderiales > Oxalobacteraceae > Duganella > Duganella vulcania. The sequence continues at coordinate 3,091 of NZ_WWCX01000080.1, read as the reverse complement.
CGCTCGGACAGGGCAAGCTGCTGGCCTCGTACGTGAAAAAGCAGGACCGTTCCTCGACCGAGCGCGGCGGACGACAGTTCGCGGTGGGCTATACCTACGCGCTGTCCAAACGCACCAACCTCTACAGCTCATTCGGCACCATCCGCAACGAATCGGCCGCCACCAATGTGGTGGGCGACGCCTCCAGCGGCGGCAGCACGCCGGCTGCCGGCAATGGATCGCGAGCGCTGTCGGTCGGTATCCGCCACAAGTTCTAAGCCACAAAGCACCACCGGGGTTTGCCTCTTTCGGGACCAACCCCTATTCATCCCACTTATTTATTTTGGAGACTTTATGTTCGTTCCTATTTCCTCCCGTCTGATGTCCGCGCTGTGCGCCCTGGCGCTGCTGGCAGGGGCCGTTCCTGCGGTCCACGCCGCTGATGCCGCGCCAACGGCCCATGTCACCATCCTGGCCACCGGCGGCACCATCGCCGGCAGCGGCGCCACCAGCACCACCACGGTCGGCTACACGGCCGCCACCGTCGGCGTCGACCGCCTGATCCAGGCTGTGCCGGAACTGGCCAAGGTAGCGCAAGTCAAGGGTGAGCAGGTATTCCAGATCGCCAGCGAAAACATGACCAACGAGCATTGGCTGACCCTGGCCAAGCGCGTCAACACGCTGCTGGCGCAGCCGGATGTGGACGGCATCGTCATCACCCACGGCACCGACACCCTGGAAGAGACCGCCTTCTTCCTCGACATGGTAGTGAAGAGCAATAAGCCGGTGGTACTGGTCGGCGCCATGCGTCCGGGCACCGCGCTGTCGGCCGACGGCCCGATCAACCTGTACAACGCGGTGCTGCTGGCGGCCAGCAAGGAAGCCATCGGCAAGGGCGTGCTGGTCACGCTGAACGACCAGATCCAGGGCGCGCGCGACGTCACCAAGACCAACACCTCGACGCTGGACAGCTTCAAGACGCCGGAGCTGGGCATGCTGGGCTACATCCAGGGCAACAAGCCGTACTTCTACCATGTGTCCACCCGCAAGCACACGGTTGACACCGAGTTCGACGTCAGCAAGCTCGACTCGCTGCCGCAGGTCGACATCGTCTACGGCTACGCCAACGTTGGCCCTGTGGCGCTGAACGCACTGGTGGCCGCTGGCGCCAAGGGCATCATCCACGCCGGCGTCGGCGACGGCAGCCTGGCATCCAAGGTTGCACCATCGCTGACCGCGGCCCGCAAGCAAGGCGTGCTGATCGTGCGCTCGGCCCGGGTCGGCCAAGGCATCGTGGCCCGCAACGGCGAGGCTAACGACGACGCGCTGGACTTCGTTGTATCCGACACGCTGAATGCGCAGAAGGCGCGCATCCTGCTGATGCTGGCCCTGACCAAGACCAGCGACAGCAAGGAAATCCAGCGCATGTTCTACACCTACTAAAACTTGGGAAACTCCGGGGGGCATGTCTGTCCGCCCCTCCGGGGTGTCTGTGCCGCGCCCTACTTGGCGAAGCTTTGGTCGAAAGCCTTACTCCGCTCCTGAGCTGCATTCTTCTCGCTCCGATCAAGCGCTAAGTAGCCTACGATTAAGGCAAGCAAAACAATAATGGCGATGAGCGGCAGTTTTCTCATGATGACTTCCCTAAAATGAAATCGTCATTGCATTCGGTGCATTAACGATAATGCTGCATTTTTCACCACACTACCACCAAATACAACTCACACGATTGGGTCGATCCATCATTTCGCTCGCTGCCCTAAGCAAGCTGAAGAGCAAGCGGACAATGCCGGAAACGCAACGCCGCAACTGACACAATTTTGGCACAGCGTGTATGTCAAAGCGCGCGCATCAACGCATCACATTGCCAAGCAATGCAATAGTTAAATCATTGATTTATATGGGGAATTTTGGTGCGGCTGGCGGGGATCGAACCCACGACCCTTGGCTTCGGAGGCCAATACTCTATCCACTGAGCTACAGCCGCGCTGGGGGAATTTCTGAGGTGTGCCGTAGGATACCGGTTTTATCGAGAGTCGTCCATGGAAAGTGTCGTTTTGAGCATCTTTGCGTTTCCATGCAGGCATTTTTGAGTCTATAATCGCCCGTTTGGTGAAGGTTTTGCAAGGCAGCTGGTTGATACATTTCTTCTCTCGCCACCCGGCTTCGAAATTAGTCTGTTAAGGAAATCATGAGCGACGCACACAACGAACACGAATCCCCCATCAGGACGCCTAAGCAGCTGGTTGCTGCCGTCGTCGGCTTCTTTGGTGTTGTAGTCATCGGTATCATCCTGCTGGTGCAGTACGTCACCACGGACAAGTTGACCGGCGCCGGCTCCAATAGCCAAGCCGCTGAAGAAGTCGCCACCCGCATCGCGCCCGTCGCCGACGCCGGCTTTACGCTGAAAGATTCCAACGCACCTAAAGTGCTGCAGACCGGCGAAGCCATCTACACCTCGACGTGCGCAGCCTGCCACGGCAGCGGCGCGGCCGGCGCTCCCAAGTTCGGCGATGCCGGCGCTTGGGGCCCGCGTATCGCCCAGGGCTATGACACCATCGTCAAGCACGCCATCGAAGGCCTGCGCGCCATGCCGGCCAAAGGCGGCAACCCGGATCTGGATGACGTGGAAGTGGCCCGCGCCGTGGTCTACATGGCCAACAAGGGCGGCGCCTCGTTCAAGGAACCTCAGGCACCAGCCCCCGCGGCCGCTGCGCCAGAGGCGTCGGCGCCAGCCAAGTAAGCTTCAGCCTCACCAGAAGAACCGGCCCCAAGCGGCCGGTTTTTTTACGCCCCGACTATTTGCGGCCGGCGGCGATCTGGTATTTCTTCAGTTTGTCGTACAGGGTTTTGCGGGGCACCATCAGGTTGTCCGCCGCCAGCGCGACGTTGCCGTCCACCGCCGACAAGGCCTGCACGATCAGCTCGCGCTCGTGATGGTCGACCTGCTGCGGCAGCGACAGCGCCTCGACGGCGCCGGCCGGGGCCGCCGGCGGCGCGGTGGCGGGTGTGACCGCCTGCGCATGGCGCGGGAGCGACACGCTGCACAGGGGCGCCGCACTGGCCTTCGGCACGACGATTTCGATCTCGGTGGTGCACGAAGATGCGGAAC
>NZ_WWCX01000007.1:0-133312 GCF_009857655.1 Duganella vulcania | reverse complement strand
TACGCGCCTTCCCCGACGGCGTGGCGCTGCCGCCCGGCAGCCGCGACGCCGACCACTTCGCCCGCGCGCCGCTGCACGCCCAGGTGCTGCTGCCGGACCGCCGCATCGTCGACGTGATCGTGGTCCACCTCAAATCCAAGCGCCCCGACTACACCAGCGGCGACAACTGCGCCGACCCGATGCAGTACGCCCAGGCCAACCTGCGCTCGCTGATCCGGCGCGGCACCGAGGCGGTGGCGCTGCGCGCGCTGATCAGCCAGCTCGAACGCGGCGCGCGCCGGCCGCGCGTGGTGCTGGGCGACTTCAACGACACCGCCGACGCCGTCACCACCGCCATCGTCATGGGAGCGGGCGCTGGCTGCCTGCCGGGCGAGGAGCTGAGCGGGCGCATGTTCGACTGCAACCAGATCCAGCTGGAGCGCGACGCGATACGCCGCTCCGGCTACACCAACATCCACGACGGCCACTGCATGACCATCGACCACGTGCTGGTGTCGGAGGAGTTCAACCCGGCCTCGCGCCATGCGGTGGGCGAGGTGCTGGACGTGCGCTACCTGAACGACCACCTGCTGCAGGACATGCCGGAGGCGTCCGACCACGGCCAGGTGCTGGTGCGGCTGCGCCTGTACGGCGAACGCGCGCCCGAGGCGCTCTAAGGCCATTCCTCGCAAGCGCCGGTCCGCCGGCGCGGCGGGGCCTATGCACCGCCATCCAGCAAGCCATCCAGGCCGTCCAGCATGCCGTTCTGCGCCACGTAATGGCCCTGGAACTGGTCGCAGCCGTGCTGCGCCAGGAAGCGCAGCTGCGCCTCGGTCTCCACCCCTTCCGCCAGCACCGTCAAGCCCAGGCTGCGCGCCATCGCGATCATGGCCACCACCGCCGTCGGCGGCGCCGCGCCGTCGCCGCCGATGTCGCGGATGAAGGTGCGGTCGATCTTGAGCTTGTCGAACGGGTACTCGCGCAGGTGGCCTACCCGCGTGTAGCCGGTGCCGAAATCGTCGATCGCCAGCCGCACGCCCAGCGCCCGCAACGCGCGCAGCGTGGCCGGCGCGGCGGCCACGTGCTTCATGATGACCGCCTCGGTCAGCTCCAGCTCCAGCAGCTCCGGCGCCAGCCCGGAGGCGGCCAGCGCGGCCGCCACGCGGTCGGCCAGGTTACGTTGCAGGAACTGCGTCGGCGACAGGTTGACCGCCACCGCCAGCGGATGGCCGGCCTGCTGCCAGCGCCGCGCCTCGCGGCAGGCCTGCTCCAGCACCCACTGGCCGATCGGCACCATCAGGCCGCTCTCCTCGGCCACCGCCATGAAACGCTCCGGCCGCAGCAGGCCCAGCGAAGGATGGCGCCAGCGCAGCAGCGCCTCGGCCGCCATCGGCTGGGCGCTGGCGATGTCGACCTGGGCCTCGTACTCCAGCACGAACTGCTGCTCGCGCAGCGCGCGCCGCAAGTCGTTCTCGAACGCCACCCGCTCGACGATCTGCGCGTTCATCGCCGGGCTGAAGAACTGGAAGCCGTTGCGCCCGTTTTCCTTGGCGTGGTACATGGCCAGGTCGGCGTTGCGGATCAGGGTGTCGAGGTCGGCGCCGTCGTCCGGGTAGATGCTGATGCCGATCGAGGTGCTCACGTGCAGCCGGTGCGGCTCCAGCACGAACTCCTGGCCGATGGCGTTGAGCACGGTCTCGGCCACGTGCGCCACCTGGTCGATGGCGCCGATCTCGGCCAGCATGATGACGAACTCGTCGCCGCCCTGGCGGCTGACGGTGTCAACGCTGCGCACGCAGCGCACCAGCCGCGCCGCCACCTCGCGCAGCAGCTGGTCGCCGACGTGGTGGCCGAGCGCGTCGTTGATGTTCTTGAAGCGATCCAGGTCGAGGAACAGGATGGCCAGCCGGCCGCGCTTGCGGCGCGCCGCCGCCAGCGCCAGGCTCAGGCGGTCGAGCAGCAGCACGCGGTTCGGCAGGTCGGTCAGGAAGTCGTGCTCGGCCAGGTGGCGGGTGTGCTCCTCGGAGCGGCGGCGGTCGGCGATGTCGGTCAGCAGCGCCAGGTGCAGCACCAGCTGGTCCTGCTTGCGCGCGGAGATGTCGCGGATCGCCGCGCACAGCCGCCGCGGGCCGATGGTGGTGAGCAGCACCTCGGCCCAGAACTGGCGCCCGCCGCAGCCCACGCAGCACCATTCGAACTGGCGATTGCCGTCGCGCTCGGCGTCGGCCAGCAGGTCGGCCAGCGCCCCCGCCGACAGCACGCCCTCGGCCTGCTGCAATGGTGACAAATCAACCAGACCCAGCCCCAGCAGATGGTCCGGCTGGCCGCCGTCGAACAGCGCCAGCGCGGCCGGGTTGCAGCCGGTGATGACGCCATCCTGCAACAGCAGCAACGCGTCGCTGGTCTGCCGGTACATCGCGAGCAAGTCCGCGTCGGTGTTGTTGTCTGGTGTAGCCACGTGGCCCTCTCCGGCATATCGCCCTCTCAGGCCAGTCTTTCATTCTTGCCGCTTCGGGGAATCGACCATTGAGTTTGGTCAAACGCGCTCGATCCCGCGTTTTTGCAGTTCATCCGCATTTTTGCGCCACCTGTCGCATCGGACTGGCGGCCCGCCTTGAAAATTCCTACAGTGGCACTATCCGCCGTGGCGACCTTTTGACAGAAGAACGATATGAAACTTGAAACCTTGCCCGTCTCCCCACAATCCACGGTGCGCGGCAAACGCTGGCGCACTCCGCTGGCGGTGCTGATCGTCATTGGCCTGGCCGGCGGCGGCTGGACCGTCATGCATAGCAAGAAGGACGCGCCGCCGCCCAGCGCGCAAGCGGCCAAGGACGATAAAAAGAAACAGGAAGTCTTCGAACTGTCCAGCGGCGATATCGCCGCCGTCGAAGCACGATCATTGGCGGTCAGCTTGCCCTTATCCGGCTCGCTGGCGCCCCTGAGTTCGGCCACCATCAAGTCCAAGGTCTCGGGCGTGGTGGAGGCCACCACGGTGCAGGAAGGCATGGCGGTGTCCGCCGGCCAAGTGCTGGCGCGCATCGACCAGGCCGACCTGCGCGCGCGCCTGCAACAGCAGCAAGCCATGCTGGACGAGGCGCAGGCCAAGCTGTCGCTGGCCACCAAGAACGAGGCCAACAGCCTGGCCCTGCTCAAGCAGAAATTCATCGCGCAGACCGCCTACGATGCGACGCAGAACAGCGTCGACCTGGCGCGCGCCAACGTCAAGTCGGCCGCCGCGATGGTGGAGATCGCCCGCATCGCGCTCAACGACGGCGTCATCAAGGCGCCCATCAGCGGCGTGGTCAGCAAGCGCCACGTGCAGGCCGGCGAGAAGCTGGCGCCGGACATGCCGGTCTACAGCATCGTCAACCTGTCCGAGCTGACGCTGGAGGCGCAGGTGCCGGCCTCCGAGATCCCGCGCGTGAAGGTGGGCCAGGACGTGCAGTTCAGGGTAGACGGCTTCCAGGGCCGCGCCTTCAACGGCAAGGTGGCGCGCATCAACCCGGCCACCGAGGCCGGCTCGCGCGCGATGCTGGTCTACATCTCGGTCAGGAACGAGGACAGCGCGCTGCGCGCCGGCATGTTCGCCAAGGGCAGCATCGTCACCGACCGTTCTGCCGTCATGCCCATCGTGCCGGTGACGGCGCTGCGCACCGAGAAGGGCCAGCAGGTGGTGTACAAGATTGAACAGGGCAAGGTGATCGCGCAGCCGGTCAAGCTGGGCCTGCGCAACGAGGACGAGGGCTACGCCGAAGTGGTGGACGGCCTGGAGCAAGGCGCCAACGTCATCGTCTCCAAGCTCGACAGCGTCAAGGCGGGCAGCCAGGTCAAGCTGCCGGCCAGTCTCGCCACGCCGGCCCAGCCGGCCAAGTCCGCCATGCTGGCGCAGAAGGGCTGATCATGTGGATCACTAAAACCAGTATCCAGAACCCGGTCTTCGCCACCATGGTGATGGTGGCGCTGGTCGTGCTGGGCCTGTTCTCCTACCGCGAGCTGGGCCTGGAGTCCATGCCCAACGTCGACATCCCCGGCGCGATGATCGAGGTGAATTATCCGGGCGCCTCGCCGGAGGCGGTGGAGAACGACATCACCCGCCCGATCGAGGACGTGGTCAACACCGTCAGCGGCATCAAGACCCTGCGCGCCAACTCGTGGGAAGGCCGCTCCGGCGTCTACATCGATTTCGAACTGTCCACCAACATGGACAAGGCCATGCAGGACCTGCGCGACAAGGTGGCCCAGGTGCGCCCGCGCTTCCCGAAGGAAGCCAAGGATCCGTTCATTGTCCGCTTCGAGGGCGAGAACAGCCGCCCGATCGCGCAGATCGGCCTGACCGCCACCGACCATACGCTGCGCGACCTGTCGACCATGGCCGACCAGCTGATCGGCAAGCGCTTCCAGGGCGTGGCCGGCGTCGGCCAGGTGCGCCTGAACGGCACGGCCTCGCGCCAGATCCTGATCAGCCTGCGCCCCAGCGACCTCAACGCGCAGGCCATCGGCGTGGACGAGGTGATCAACGCCATCCAGGCCACCAACACCAATCTGCCGGCCGGCTCCATCAGCTACGCCGGCAACGAGCAGCTGGTGCGGGTCGAGGGCAAGATGAAGGACGCCCGCGACTTCAACAAGATCATCGTGGCGCGCCGCGCCAACGGCCCGGTGTTCCTGGAGCAGGTCGCCACCGTGATCGACGGCGCGCAGGAAGAGCTGTCGGTGTCGCGCCTGAACGGCCAGCGCGCCATCACGCTCGACATCACCAAGGTGCAGGACGCCAACGTGGTCGAAGTGGGCAAGCGCATCCAGAAGGTGGCGGCCGACCTGCAGAAGACGCTGCCGGCCGACATCAAGCTGACCGTGCTGAACGATGAATCGCTGAAGGTGCAAAGCCAGCTCGACAACGTGAAGGAAACCATCATCGAAGGCGCGGTGCTGACGATGATCATCGTGTTCTTCTTCCTGCACTCGTGGCGCTCGACCATCATCACCGGCCTGACCTTGCCGATCTCGGTGATGGCCAGCTTCATCGCCATGAAGTTCTTCGGCTTCACGCTCAACTTCCTGACGCTGATGGCGCTGTCCCTGTGCATCGGCCTGCTGATCGACGACGCCATCGTGGTGCGCGAGAACATCGTGCGCCACCTCGGCATGGGCAAGAACCACCGCCGCGCGGCCGAGGACGGCACCAATGAAATCGGCCTGGCCGTGATGGCCACCACCTTCGCCATCGTCGCCGTGTTCATCCCGGTGGCCTTCATGCAGGGCATCATCGGCCGCTTCTTCCTGCAGTTCGGCATCACCGTCGCGGTGGCCGTGCTGGTGTCGCTGTTCGTCAGCTTCACGCTGGACCCGATGCTGTCGTCGGTGTGGCCGGACCCGGTCAAGGACCGCTTCAAGTACGTGCCATGGCTGGGCAACTTCATGCACTGGCTGGAGGGTGGCGTCGAGAAGCTGCACGTGGTGTACGGCAAGGTGCTGGGCGTGGCGCTGCGCTGGCGCAAGCTGACGCTGGCCTCGGCCGCCGCGCTGTTCGTGGCCAGCCTGATGCTGGTGCCGATGATCGGCGGCGAGATGTTCCCCGACCAGGACAACGGCTGGATCAACCTGCACCTGAAGACCCCGGTCGGCTCCAGCCTGGAGTACACCGACAACAAGGTGCACCAGGTCGAGGAAGCACTCAAGGCCTTCCCTGAAATCGCCAGCGTGATCTCGGTGGTGGGCACGCAGGAAGGCCGCAACAACGCCCAGATCGACATGAAGCTGCAGGACCGCAAGACCTACAAGCGCCGCTCGCAGAAGGAGCTGGAGGGCGTGGTGCGCGCGCGCCTGAGCAAGATCGCCGGCATCACCATGTCGGTGGGCTGGAAGCCGATCTTCATCGCCATCCTCGGCACCGACGAAGGCAAGCTCGACACGGTGGCCCACCACCTGATGGACAAGATGCGCAAGATTAAGGGCGTGGCCGACCTGGAGTACAGCCAGGAAGGCGCCAACCCGTCCACCACGGTCAAGATCAACAACGAGCTGGCCAGCGACCTGGGCCTGTCGGTGCAGCAGATCGGCAGCGCGCTGCGGCCGTTCGTGGCGGGCGACACCACCAGCCACTTCCTGGCCGACGATGGCCAGAACTACGACGTCAACGTGCAGCTGCCCAAGTCGGGCCGGCAGAAGATCGCCGACCTGGCCGACCTGTCGCTGGCGTCGAGCAAGCTGGGCCCGGACGGCCGTCCGGTGATGGTGCCGCTGCGCCAGGTGGTGGACTTCGTGCCCTCGTTCAGCCCGCAGGTGCTCAAGCGCCAGGCGCTGCAGCGCCGGGTGGCGGTGTACGCGTCGGTCGAAGGCCGTCCGGGCGGCGACGTCGACAGCGACGTCAAGAAGGCCATGAAGGAAATCGACCTGCCGGCCGGCGTGCGCTTCGACGTGGGCGGCAACGCGCAGGACATGGAAGAGAGCATGTCCTCGGCCATCATCGCGCTGGGCATCGCGGTGATCTTCATCTACCTGGTGCTGGCCTCGCAGTTCGGCAGCTTCCTGCAGCCGGTGGCGATCATGATGTCGCTGCCGCTGTCGCTGATCGGCGTGCTGGTGGCGCTGCTGGTCACCGGCAGCACGCTGAACATCTTCTCGGTGATCGGCTTCATCATGCTGATGGGCCTGGTGACCAAGAACGCGATTTTGCTGGTGGACTTCACCAACCACGCGCAGCAAGGCGGCATGGGCCAGCGCGAAGCCATCATGTCGGCCGGCCAGGTGCGGCTGCGGCCTATCGTGATGACCACGCTGGCGATGGTGTTCGGCATGCTGCCGATGGCGATCGGCATGGGCGACGGCGGCGAGACGCAGGCGCCGATGGGCCGCGCGGTGATCGGCGGCGTGATCACCTCCACCCTGCTGACCTTGGTGGTGGTGCCGGTGGCCTACACCTACCTGGACAGCCTGGGCAAACGCTGCGTGCGCTTCTTCAAGGGCCGCGCGCACGACGAGGAAGCCGCGCTGCACGACGCCATCGAGCCGATGCACGACATCAAGGCGCGCAACGAAGTGGCTTGACCTGGCTTCAGAAACGCAAAACCGGGCTGTATGCCCGGTTTTTTTTCGCGCTTACTCGGCGGCGGCTTCGCCGTCGGCGGCCTCGTCGCCGTCAGCCTCGTCCAGCTCGCCTTCCTGGGCCAGGCCGGGATTGTTCTTCAGCTCGGCCTTGCGCCGGGCTTTTTCATCCGCTTTTTTCTTCTTTTCCAGCTCACGCTGCCGCTTCTCATACGCGAAATTTGTCTTTGCCATGTGCCACCTCTTCTTTATACGGTTCGATTACCTGCCCACATTATGACGCAGTTACGGCCAACGCAAGTTTTTCAGCCTCGGGGATGATGTTGCGCATGCAGGTGCTTCAGGCGTTCGCGGGCGACGTGGGTGTAGATTTGTGTGGTCGAAATGTCCGAATGGCCCAGCAGCAGCTGCACCACGCGCAGGTCGGCGCCATGGTTCAGCAGGTGGGTGGCGAAGGCGTGGCGCAGCGTGTGGGGCGACAACGGCGCGGTGATGCCGGCCTTCAAGGCATGTTTTTTAATTAAGACCCAGAACATCTGCCGCGTCATCGGCCCGCCGCGCGCGGTGACGAACAGCGCGTCGTCGACCTGGCCGTTGAGAATGACGCCACGCGCTTCCTTGACATAGCGCTCGATCCACACCCGCGCCTGCTGCCCGAACGGCACCAGCCGCGTCTTGGCGCCCTTGCCGGTGATGCGCAGCACGCCGTCGTTCAGGCTCAGCTCCAGCAGCTTGAGCGTGACCAGCTCGGACACGCGCAGCCCGCTGGCGTACATCAGCTCCAGCATGGTGCGCTCGCGCAGGCCCAGCGGCGTGGCGACGTCGGGCGCGGCCAGCAGCGCCTCCACTTGAATTTCGCTCAAGGTGTGGACAAAGCGGGCCGGCTGTTTGGCCGACACCAGCTTGAGCGTGGGGTCGTCGGCGATGCGGCGCTGGCGCAGCAGCATCTGGTAGAAGCGCCGCAGCACCGACAGCCGCCGGTTCGACGAGGTGGCCTTGCCGCTGTCCTGGTGGCGGGCGGCGATATAGGCCTCGATGTCGTGCGCGGCCACCGCCGCCAGCCCCGCCACCTGCGGGCGCTTCTTCTCCAGCCAGGTGGCGAACAGGCGCATGTCGCGCCGGTAGGCCTCCAGCGTGTTCTTCGACAGGCCGTCCTCCAGCCACAGGCTGTCGCAGAACTCGTCGATCAGAGCAGTGTTGTCTGTTGCCATGCGTATTCGCTCGATCCTTCGTGCGCCAGCAGCCAGCGCTTGATCCCCAGCAGGTAGCCGTTGGGGTCGTCGCTGTTGGCGAAGCCGCCCAGGCCGGACGAGGACGTCACGCGGTGGCACGGGATCACCACCGGGAACCAGTTGGCGCCGCAGGCCTGGCCCACCGCGCGCGGCGCCGAGCCGATGTGTTTGGCCAGCTCGCCGTAGGTGCGCACGCTGCCGCGCGGGATGGAGCGGATGGCGTCCCAGACCTTGTGCTGGAACTCGGTGCCGGCGCGCTTGAGCGGCAGGTCGAAGGCGAAATCGGCGTCCTCGCAGTAGCGGGCCAGCTGCGTCGCGGCCAGCTCCGCCACCGCGTCCTGTGGCGCTTTTGCATCAAAGTGGGGCGGCAGGTAGCACAGTTCGGTGATCAGGCCACCTGCCGTGCGCACGCCCAGTTTTCCAAGCGGCAAGTCCAAAACGGCGGAAAACAATTCATGCTGCTGTTGTATTTTCATCACACTCTATGCACCAAAAAAGCCGGCTGAAGTTGTCGAAATGCACCATTTTGTTGCATTCAAACTACATTAAAAAAACCACACAGTTGCATTGTAATTGCGCGCCGCCGGCGTCCGGCAAAAAAAAAACGCACCTTGCGGTGCGTTTTCAAATCCTGCTTCACGTTCCCGGTCGTTTGCCTGTCCCCGTAGCGCGCTTGTGGCGGCCTGCAGCGACTATAACAACGACATTCTGTAAAACGTGTGTCTCCTCGATCTTTCGCCGGTATTCAGTACCGTTTCTCTACACACTCCCCACCTACAATTCTGGGCTCTTGCTACCGGGTGGCATATCGATATGCAGTTATCCCTGAGAGCGACGCAATCATATCGTATCTATTTGGCTTTTTCTCCTTTTTTTTCGGTCCCGAGCGCCCCTTGCTTTAAACGTGAAACAAATTTGACGCACATCAGGAAAGTTGTGGTATTAGGCATGAGTCTTGGCAAAAGACCTAGTAGTACCCCTCATTGCTCCGTGCGCGACAAAAATATAATTTAGGCGAAAATGCCGGATTTCCTGGCATCAATAAAACTAGAGACAATCATGTTTACAAAACTACTGGATCATCTGGAAGAGTGGATCATCACCTTCCTGATGGCAGGGGCCACCCTGATCATCTTCCTGTCCGTGGTGCACCGCTACGGCACCGGCCTGCCCATCCCGGGCGTCCAGGATTACCTGCTGTCGCTGCACTTTGAATGGGCGCAGGAACTGGCCATCATCATGTTCGTGTGGATGGCCAAGTTCGGCGCCGCGTACGGCGTGCGCATGGGCGTGCACGTCGGCGTCGACGTGCTGGTGAGCCGCCTGCCGGAGGCCTGGCGCCGCCGCGCCACCTACGTCGCGCTGGCCTGCGGCATGCTGTTTACCGGCATCATCGGCACGCTGGGCCTGACCTTCGTGTGGGAGAACGGCATGCACTACGCGCTGTTCAACAAGCTGGGCATGGATGTCAGCGCGCTGACCGAGGGCCCGACCACGCCCGACCTGGAATGGCCGACCTGGTTCATCTACTCGGTGGTGCCGATGGGCTCCTACCTGATGTGCTTCCGCTTCATCCAGGTGTCGCTGGTCTACTGGCGCACCGGCGAGATGCCGCACCAGGACGAATCGCACGTCGAAGGCCTGGACGACGCCGACGATGACGAGATGTTCGCCGCCGTCCAGCCAACCCCAGCCCACGGAGGTGCGAAATGAGCGGCGCAACGGCACTCGATTCGGTCAAGGTCATGTCCAAGAAGCGCGCCGCGGCGTGGCTGATCGGCATCGCCGCCATTTTGCTGTCGGTGTGCGTCATCGGCGGCAAGGTCGGCATCGTGTTCGCGCTGCTGCTGGCGCTGATGTTGACCGGCATCCCGGTCTCCATCGCGCTCGGCCTGACGGTGCTGATGTTCATGTACCTGCTGACCCACGTGCCGGTCGAGGCGGTGGCGCTCAAGCTGTTCAGCGGCATCGAGAAGTTCGAGATCATGGCCATCCCGCTGTTCATCCTGGCCGGTAACTTCCTCACCCACGGCGGCGTGGCCAAGCGCATGATCAAGTTCGCCACCAGCCTGATCGGCCATTGGCACGGCGGCCTGGCGCTGGCCGGCATCATCGCCTGCGCCATGTTCGCGCTGGTGTGCGGCTCGTCGGTGGCGACGGTGGTGGCGATCGGCTCCATCATCCTGCCGGCCATGGTCAAGCAGGGTTATCCGAAGCGCTTCGGCGCCGGCGTCATCATCACCGCCGGCTCGCTGGGCATTTTGATGCTGCCGTCGATCCCGAAAGTAATCTACGCGATCTCCACCAACACCTCGATCGGCGCGCTGTTCCTGGCCGGCCTGTTCCCCGGCATCCTGCTGACCGTGATGCTATGCACCACCACCTGGGTGCTGGCCAAGAAGAACGGATACCCGCGCATGCGCAAGGCCACCTGGGGCGAGCGCGGCAAGGCGTTCAAGGACAGCGTGTGGGGCCTGATGCTGGTGGTGATCATCATCGGCGGCATCACCAAGGGCATCTTCACGCCGACCGAGGCGGCCGCGATGAGCGCGGTGTATGCGTTCATCATCTCGGTGTTCGTCTACAAGGACATGCCGCTGAAGAAAACGCCGGAAGTGCTGAAGAAATCGGCCAGCCTGAGCGCGATGCTGCTGTACATCATCACCAACGCCGTGCTGTTCTCCTTCCTGATGGCGCACGAGAACATCCCGCAGGCGATGGCGGACTGGATTTTGGCCAAGGACCTGGGCCAGGCCGGCTTCCTGTTCTTCACCAACATCCTGCTGCTGTTGGCCGGTAACGTGATGGAACCGTCGTCGATCATCCTGGTGATGGCGCCTATCCTGCACCCCGCCGCGATCCGCCTGGGCATCGACGCCGTCCACTTCGGCATCATGATCGACGCCAACATGGAAGTGGGCCTGTGCCATCCGCCGGTCGGCCTGAACCTGTACGTGGCCAGCGGCATTTCGAAGATGAGCATCTCCGAGCTGACCGTGGCTGTGATGCCGTGGCTGCTGACGATGCTGGTGTTCCTGGTGATCGTGACCTACTGGCCGGGGCTGTCCTTGTGGCTGCCCAAGGCGATGGGATTGATGTAATAAAAAAAGGGAGGCCGCCGGCCTCCCTCTTAGCTTGAAAACCAGCTAAATTATTTAGCTGCTTCCTTGTTGATCGCCGAGATCAGGTCCTTGCCGATACGGCCTTCCATATCCTTCTGCACCGGCAGCAGCGCCTTGCGCCAGTCGGCCTGCTCTTTCACGCTCAGGGTATAGATGGTGGTCTTGCCGGCCTTCTTGATCGCTTCCAGCGCCAGGTCGTTATCGCGCTGGGCGATGGCTTTCTCGAACGTGGTGGCTTCCTTCATCGCCTTATCCAGCGCGGTGCGGATGTCCGCCGGCAGGCCGTCCCAGAACTTCTTGTTGACGATGACCGCATAACCCAGGTAGCCGTGGTTGGACACGGTCACATACTTCTGCACCTCGTGCATCTTCTGCGTGTACATGTTCGACGGCGGATTCTCGGTGCCATCGACCACGCCGGTCTGCAGCGCCTGATACACCTCGGAGAACGCCAGCACCTGCGGGTTCGCGCCCAATGCGCGCATCTGCGCGTCCAGCACCTTGGACGACTGGATGCGCATCTTCAGGCCCTTGAAATCCGCCGGCGTATGCAGCGGCTTATTAGCCGACATGACCTTGAAGCCATTGTCCCAGAACGCCAGGCCGGTGATACCCTTCGGCTCCAGCTTCTTCATCAGGCCCTTGCCGAT
The DNA here is from genome assembly GCF_009857655.1 of Duganella vulcania. Classification (NCBI taxonomy): domain Bacteria; kingdom Pseudomonadati; phylum Pseudomonadota; class Betaproteobacteria; order Burkholderiales; family Oxalobacteraceae; genus Duganella; species Duganella vulcania. The sequence goes on along the minus strand of NZ_WWCX01000007.1, from coordinate 121,282 downwards.
TTCGCCCTCGGTGACGTTATACAGCGCGGTCTTGGACGGGAAGATGTAAGGCAGGTCGAACGCCTCGAACTCCTTCACGCCCAGCGGGCCGAATTTGGCCAGCGACGGCGCCAGCATCTGCACGGCACCCAGCTGCAGCGCCTCCAGTTCTTCCTTGTCCTTATACAGTTGGCTATTTGGATAGACTTCGACTTTGACGCGGCCATTGGTGGCCTTCTCGGCCAGCTGCTTGAAGCGCTCCGCGGCCTGGCCCTTCGGCGTGTCGGTTGCCACCACGTGGCTGAATTTGATGACGATCGGCGCCTGGGCGTAGGCGTTGAAGCTGAGCGCCACGCTCATGGCCAGCAAAACGGATTTCAGTTTCATGTAGTCTCCAGAGGGATTTAAAATACGGTATTGTTCTAGTTTGACTGATTCTTACTAATCGTGGCAAGGGTGGCTACTGTGGAAAACCACAATACCGCCGCCTTCCCAAGGCTTTACCCTGATTGTCCATGACCAGCACACCCGCCACCGCCCTGCCCCGCCGTGCACATTACAGCTCCTCGCTGCGCTGGCTGCTGCCCATCATGCTGGTGCTGTTCTTCTTGGCGATCCTGATCTGGCTACCGTGGCAAGCGCGCCAAATGGAGAGCAACGAGCGGCAGGAGCAATTGATCGCCGACACACTGTGGGTCGAACAAACCATCCGCTTCCAGCTGGGACGCGACGAGGAAAGCCTGCGCGGGCTGGGCACCGAGATCAGCGCCGGCAAGCTGCCACCGGGGCAGCTGCACGAACGGCTGGCGCGCCTGCTGAAGAACGGCCACGAACTGCTGCGCGTGATCTGGCTGCGGCCGGACGGCAAGCTGGCCGCCAGCAGCGATCCGCAGGCCACGCCGGTGGAGCTGTCGGCCGCCTCGCAAGCGACCATGGAACTGGCGCGCCAGACCCGCCACGCGCTGTACACCCAGCCGGAGGCGCAGACGCCCAACCTGTCGGCCGCCCCCGCCGCCGTGCTGATGGACTACCACGTGCCGCTGTACCGCGGCGACGAATACCTGGGCGACCTGGTGGCCACTTATCAAACCAGCGCGCTGCTCGACGAGATGGTGCCGTGGTGGTTCGCGCAGGACAACCAGGTCTCGCTGATCGACCGCGACGACAAGGTGCTGGCGCGCCGCGCCGCCGCCGGCCCGGGGCACGGCGTCTACACGCACAAGCGCGCGCTGGACCTGCCCGGCGCCACCATCACGCTGGTGACGGACAGCGTCAAGAGCGAACCGCAACTGCTGCCCAATTTGCTGGTCGGCTCGGTGATCGTGCTGTCGCTTGGGTTGTTATGGAGCCTGCTGGCCTTGTGGGGCCACATCTCGCGGCGGCTGGAGGCCGAAGGCGCGCTGCGCCAGCAGATGTCGTTCCGCACCGCGATGGAGAACTCGCTGGTGACGGGCCTGCGCGCGCGCGACCTCGAAGGCCGCATCACCTACGTCAATCCGGCGTTCTGCCAGATCGTCGGCCATCCGGCCGAGGAACTGGTCGGCATGCTGCCGCCCATGCCCTACTGGGCGCCGGAGGCGATGACCGAATACCAGACCCGCTTCGCCTCCGTCTTGGCGGGCAACGTCACACCGCAATTCGAGACCTACTTCCAGCGCCCCAACGGCGAGCGCGTGCCGGTGCTGATCTTCGAGGCGCCGCTGGTGGACAAGGACGGCAAGCAGACCGGCTGGATGGGCTCCATCCTCGACATCTCGGACCGCAAGCGCATCGAGGAACTGAACCGCCAGCAGCACGAAAAGCTGCAGGCCAGCGCGCGCCTGGCGACGATGGGCGAAATCTCGTCGATGCTGGCGCATGAGCTGAACCAGCCGCTGGCCGCCATCTCCAGCTACACCACCGGCGCGCTCAATGTACTGGGGCGCGCCGCCGACAGCGGCACGGCGGTCGACTGCAACGTCCTCAAGCCGGCGCTGGAACAGGCCAGCGCGCAGGCGCAGCGGGCCGGCCAGATCATCCGCAGCGTGCACGAATTCGTCAAGAAGAGCGAGCCGCAGCGGCAGGAGGTGGCCATCGGCTCGCTGCTGGAAGGGATACGCGCGCTGATCGAGCTGCAGGCGCGCCAGGCCTACGTCTCCTTCAACGCCAGCATTCCGGCCGACCTGCCGCCGGTGCGCGCCGACCGCGTGATGATCGAGCAGGTGCTGCTCAACCTGACCCGCAACGCCATCGAAGCGATGGCGCACATCCCGCCGCAGCGGCGCATGCTCAACGTGGTGGCGGCGTATGATGCGGCCAGCGCGCAGGTCAGCGTGGCGGTGATCGACCAGGGGCACGGCATACCGGAGGACGTGGCGCAGCGATTGTTCTCGCCGTTCTTCTCGACCAAGGCGGAAGGCATGGGCATGGGGCTCAACATCTGCCGCACCGCGATAGAATTCCACGGCGGCTCGCTGACCTACAGCGCCAACCCGCAAGGTGGCACCATATTTACGTTCGTGCTGCCGGCGATGCTGGTGGCCGCGGAACAGGAGACTTGAAGCATGCTGCATATCGTAGATGATGAAGCGGTCGTACGCGACTCCCTGACCTGGCTGGCCACGTCGCGCGGCATCCCCTCGCGCGCGTACGAGAGCGCGGCGCAGTTCCTGGCCCACACCGAGGCCGGCCAGTTCGACGCCGAAGGCGATTGCGTGCTGCTCGACGTGCGCATGCCGGACATGAACGGCGTGGCGGTGTTCGACCAGCTGTCCGCGCGCGGGCTGACGCAGCGCATGCCGGTGATCTTCCTGACCGGGCACGGCGACGTGCCGATGGCGGTGGACACGCTCAAGCGGGGCGCCTTCGACTTCTGCGAAAAGCCCTTCAACGACAACCAGCTGATGGACCGTGTGCAGGAAGCGCTGGCCAACTCGCGCCAGGCCGGCGCGATGGCGGCGGTGCACGCGCGCCTGGCCACGCTGTCGGCACGCGAGCGCGAAGTGCTGGACCTGATCCTGGCCGGCAAGATGAACAAGGTGGTGGCCGACCAGCTCGGCATCAGCATGCGCACGGTGGAAGTCCACCGCGCCCACATCTTCGACAAGATGCAAGTCAAAACCGCCGTCGAACTGGCCGGCCTGTTGAAATAAGCTCCACCTCACCCCGCTTGATTCTCCTCAAACGAGCGCCTAACATGAAGTGACAGTATCGTCCCATGCTGACCTGGGACGAAAACAAGCGGCGTAAGAATTTAAGCCGGCACGGAATCGACTTCGCAGACGTGGAGTCAATTTTCGATTTTCCGATGTATTCAGAAGAGGATCGCTCAGTCAATCATTACGAATTGCGCCTACGTAGTTTGGGACTGTTGCGCGGGCGCGTTATTTCCCTTATCTGGGCTCCAATTGGTGACGGCGGTCGCATAATTTCTTGTAGATATGGTAATTCATATGAAACACGAAAATATTTGGAAGAATTATTTCACTCAGGAGCAAATTGACGCAATGATCGCGGCAGCCCCCGAGTATGTGGACGACCCTGATTGCCCATACGACCCGAACGACGAAGCGGCGGTTCGGGCCTTTTGGTCCAAGGCGAAAATCACTTTTCCCGGCGAACATCCGCACCAGAAGCCTTTCAAGCAAAACAAGGACTAAGGCTCCTGACGTCTACGGCGCAATACTGCCTGACGAGTTCACATCAGGCGGCCTTTTGCGCGGCGATCCACTCATCGACGACTTGCTCCAGCACCGGCAGCGGGACGTTGCCGGTTTCTAGCACCACGTTGTGGAAGGCCTTGATCGAGAACTTGTCGCCCAGCGCTTTCTGCGCCTTGGCGCGCAGGTCGAGGATGCGCATCATGCCGATCTTGTAGGCGCACGCCTGGCCCGGCATCGCGACGTAGCGTTCCACTTCCGCCGCCGGGATGCCGTAGTCGATGCCTTGCTGGCGCGTCCACTTCATCGCGTGCAGGCCAGTATCCACCACCAGCCGCCGCGCGCGGAACAGCTCCGCGTCCAGCTGCCCCAGATGGCCCACCACATCGCCCTCGTACCAGTTGTTCTCGGCCGCCAGCTGCTCCGCATACAGCGCCCAACCCTCGCCATACGCCGAGCCAACCGCAAACACGCGGTCGCGCCGGTAGCGCGGCAGCTTGTCGTTCTCCTGCTGCAGCGCGACCTGGAAGTGGTGCCCCGGCACGCCTTCGTGATACACCAGCGTACGCATGCCGACGATGCGGAACTCAGGCCCCGGCATCGGCGCCCAGAAGATGCCCGGCCGCGTGCCATCCTTGGCCGGCCCGGTGTAGTGCGCCGCCGCCGTCTTCTCGGTGAACGGCGGCTCGCGCTTGACCACCACCGGCGCCTTCGGCGTGACGTCGAACAGCTCCTTCGCGCGCGCCTCGGCGTCGCGCAGCACGCTGTCGTAGCGGGCCAGCAGCATCGGGCGCGGATCGGACTCCTTCGGCTGCGAGTCCTTCTCCAGCTGCGCCATGCGCTGCTTGATCGTGCCGCCGGTGTAGCCCAGCGACGCCAGCAAGCCGTCCATCTCCTTCTCGATGCGCGCCACTTCCCGCAGCCCGATGTTGTGGATCTGTTCCGGCGTGTAGTCGGTGGACGTCATCTGCTTGAGCAGCAGCGCGTAGGCCTTGTCGCCATTGGGCAGGCGCCACAGGCCGGCGTCCTCGGTGGTGCGCGGCAGCTGCTCCTGCAGCATCGTGCGGGCGCGCTGGAACGCGGGGATGATCGAGCGCTTGACGGTGTCCTCGGCCTCCGCCGCGAACCGGGCCTGCTGTTCCGGTGTCACGTCCTTCAAGCCGCCCATGCGCTGCTTCAGCGTGGCGACGAACACATTGTTCTCCGGCCCACCATCGAGGAAGCGGTCCAGCTGCCCGATCGAGGACTGCGTCAGGAAGGTCGGCATCAGGATACCGCGCGCACCCAGGCCGCGCGCCTGCAGGATGCCGGTGTCCATCTTGCCGGCCACCGCCTTCAGGCGCACCAGATAGTTCTCCACGTCGCGCTGATTGCGGATCGGGTGCGCCTGCGTCAGGAAGTTCACCAGCTGCACATGCAGACCGCCGAACTGGTTGAACACGAAGTTATAGTCCGCATACGGCCACGCATCCACCGCGCCCTGCAGATTCCAGGCGATGCTGGCGGCGCTGGCGCGCTGCTGCGGCGTGAGCGACTGCTTGTCGATCCTGGCCAGCTGCGCCAGCGCGGTCTTGGCCGCGGCCACTTCACCGGCGCGGTAGACGATGGTGTTGGGCGTCAGCTTGCGGTCCAACTGGTCCTGCTCCTTGCCGCTGAAGTACTGCTTCAGCGTGGCCTGCTCAGGATCGCTGCGCACCTTGGCGTTGGCGACCTTGTCGGCCCAGTCGTCGAAGCTCGCGCCATGCGCGGCCAGCGTGAAGGATGCGCCGGCAAGCAGCGATATGAATCTGGTTGAAGTAAGCATGGGCCCGGGCCTGATAATCGAAACGCCCGAGTGTAGCGCAGTTCAGGCGTGGCGGGCGATCGCCCATTCGACATGCTCGCGCACCAGCGCCGACGGGTGCTCGCGGCGCGCCATCAGCGCGGCCACGATGGCCGCATCGCCCTTGGCGCCGGCCGCCGCCGCGTTGCCCAGGCCGACCGCGATATTGCGCAGCCAGCGCTCATGGCCGATGCGGCGTATCGGGCTGCCTTCCATCTTGCGGTTGAATTCTTCCTCGGTCCACGCGAACAATTCGATCATCGAGGCGCTGCCCAGGCCATGGCGCTCGTCGAAGTCCGGCAGCACCGCGCGCTGCGCGAACTTGTTCCACGGGCAGGCGGTCTGGCAATCGTCGCAGCCGTAGACGCGGTTGCCGATCAGCGGCCGCATCTCCAGCGGAATGGCGCTTTTCAGTTCGATGGTCAGGTAGGATATGCAGCGCCGCGCATCCAGCTTGCCCGGCCCGAGGATGGCCTGGGTGGGGCAGACGTCGATGCACGCCGAGCACTGGCCGCAGTGCCGGCCGGTCGGCTCATCGACCGGCAGCGGCAAATCGACCAGGAACTCGCCCATGAAGAACATCGACCCGGCGGTGCGCGACAGCAGCAAGGTGTGCTTGCCGCGCCATCCCAGGCCGGCCTTCTCGGCCAGCGGCAGTTCCATGACCGGCGCCGAGTCGGTGAACACGCGGTAGCCGAATTCGCCGATTTCCGCCTTCACCTTGTCGGCCAGCTGCTGCAGGCGCGCGCGCAGCACCTTGTGGTAGTCCCTGCCGCGCGCGTAGACCGAGATCACGGCGGCGCCGGGATCGGCCAGACGAGCCGCTTCCCGCTCGCGCCAATCATGGGAGCCCCCCGTTTCCGTGTCCCTCGGCAGATAGTCCATGCGGGCGCTGATCACCCGCACCGTGCCCGGCACCAGCTCGGCCGGACGGGCGCGCATCATGCCGTGGGTGGCCATGTAGTCCATTTCGCCATGCATGCCGGCGTCCAGCCACGCCTGCAGGCCCGCCTCGGCGTGACTGAGGTCGATGTCGGTGATGCGGATTTCGGCGAAGCCCAGCTCCACACCCCAGCGCTTGATGCTGAGGGCAAGTTCGGCTAAATTGGTTACTGGCAGGGACATCGGTAGCAGGTGGCGGTTACAATGGCTGGCGATCCAACCAACACGACATTCTAATTGATGCAGCACTTCCAAGCCCATCTCCATGACGAAGCCGGCACCGCCGCCCTGGGCACGGCCCTGGCGCGCGCCCTGGCGCCCGGCCTGGTGATCTACCTGCACGGCGACCTGGGGGCCGGCAAGACCGCCCTCACCCGCGCCCTGCTGCACGCGGCCGGCCACGTGGGCACGGTCAAAAGCCCGACCTACACCTTGTCCGAACCGTACGCGATCCAGCTCGACGGCCGCAGCGTCAGCGTGATCCATTTCGACCTGTACCGCATGGGCAGCCCGGAGGAATTCCTCGACGCCGGCTTCCGTGAAGACTTCAATGGCGACAACATCTGCATCGTCGAATGGCCCGAAAAGGCCGACCGCGTGCTGCCTGCCGCCGATATCAACCTGTTTCTGACTGTGGCCGGCAACGGCCGTGATGTAGAATTGCAGGCGACCACCGCACTGGGTAACTCATGCCTTCAACGCCTCAAATTCGCCCCCAACATGTAAACAGCAAGGCTGTTACGCGCCGCACCGTCCTCAAGACCGGCGCCACGCTGCTGCTGTCCGTGCTGGCGCCGGTGCGCGCCTGGGCCGCGCAGATCCTGGCGGTGCGGGTCTGGCCGGCGGAGGACTACACCCGCGTCACGCTGGAAAACGACGCCGCGCTCAAGGCCACCCACTTCATCGTCAAGGACCCGGAACGCATGGTGGTCGACATCGAAGGCCTGGAGCTGAACCCGACGCTCAAAAGCCTGGTCGCCAAGATCCAGTCCAACGACCCGTACATCAAGCAGGTGCGCGTGGGCCAGAACCGGCCCAACGTCGTGCGCCTGGTGTTCGACCTGAAGGAAGAAATCACGCCGCAGGTGTTCACGCTGGCCCCGGCCGGCAACTACAAGCACCGCCTGATCTTCGACCTGTACCCGGTCAAGCCGGTCGACCCGATCGCCGCGATGATCGAAAAAGGCGACTGGTCGAGCGACGGCAAAACGCCGCCGTCCGGCGCGGCCGCAACCGGCAGCGCGCCCAAGGGAGACATGCCGCCGCTGAAGCCGGCCGAAGCCGAGGCCCTGGCCAACGCACCGCAAACGCCGCCGGATGCGCTCAAGCCCAACACCAAGCCCGATCCGCGCGCGGAGCTGCGCAATGAGCTGAAAACCGCCGAGGCGCAAACCCGCGCCAGCGAAAAAACCGACAAGAACGGCAAGCTGATACGCATGCTGACCGTGGTGCTCGACCCGGGCCACGGCGGCGAAGACCCCGGCGCCTCGGGCAAGAACGGCAGCCGCGAGAAGGACATCGTGCTGGCCATCGCCAAGCGCCTGAAGACCAAGATCGAGGAATTCCCCAACATGCGCGTGATGCTCACGCGCGACGCCGACTACTTCGTCCCGCTGGGCACCCGCGTCGACAAGGCGCGCAAGGTGCAGGCCGACCTGTTCGTCTCCATCCACGCCGACGCCTTCGTGCAGTCCACCGCGCGCGGTTCATCGGTGTTCGTGCTGTCGGAAAAAGGCGCCAGCTCCTCGGCGGCGCGCTGGCTGGCGGACAAGGAAAACCTGGCCGACACCATCGGCGGCGTCAACGTCAAGAACCACGACCGGCAACTGGCCAGCGTGCTGCTGGACCTGTCGACCACCGCGCAGATCAACGATTCGCTCAAGCTGGGCAAGTCGGTACTGGGCGAGATCGGCGGCATCAACCGCCTGCACAAAGGCTCGGTCGAGCAGGCCGGCTTCGCGGTGCTGAAGGCGCCGGACATTCCGTCGATCCTGATCGAAACCGCCTTCATCTCCAACCCGGAGGAGGAAGCCAAGCTGCTCGACGACGGCTACCAGAACCAACTGGCCGATGCCATCGTCAAGGGCATCCGGCATTATTTTGCGAAGAACCCACCGCTGGCAAAGAACCGGCTGACCTGAAACTAAAACGGACGAGACATGGCTGTAGTAACGAATACGGAATACGGCGCACTGCCGGCAGTACAAATCACAGCGGCCGATGGCAGCCAGGCGACGGTGTCGCTGTTCGGCGCCCACCTGCTGTCATGGAAGACCGGCGACGGCAAGGAGCGCCTGTTCGTCAGCGCGCAGACGCCGCTCGACGGCAGCAAGGCCATACGCGGCGGCGTGCCGGTGATCTTCCCGCAGTTTAATGTGCGCGGCCCCGGCCTGCGCCATGGCTTCGCCCGCGTCAGCACGTGGCGCCTGACCGGCAGCGGCGGCGACGGCGGCCAGTCCTTCTTGGAATTCGGCCTCAATCAAAACGACCTGTCGCCCGAACACGCGCAAGCCTGGCCGCACGCCTTCGAACTGACGCTGCGCTTCACGCTGCACGGCGACGCGCTCGACGCGCAGTTCACGGTGCATAACAGCGGCGCGCAGGAATTCCCGTTTGGCCTGGCGCTGCACACCTACTACGACGTCGGCCAGCTGGCGGCGACCAGCATCAGCGGCCTGCAGCACATGCGCTGCACCGATCATAACAACGAGACGCTGACGCAGGAGCATCCGGCGCTGCACTTCACCGAGAAGCTCGACCGCCTGTACCAATCCACGCCGACGCTGACGCTGAACACGGCCAACGCCACGCTGCGCCTGGAGCAGCAAGGTTTCGACAACTGGGTGGTGTGGAATCCGGGCCAGGACGACGCCAGGGCGCTGGTGGACCTGGCGGACGACGAATACCTGCGCTTCGTCTGCATCGAGCCGGCGTGCGCCGACCAGCGGCCGCTGGCGGCCGGCGCCACGTGGACCGGCAAGCACCGCATCGCGGCGGATTAATTCGAGTTTAGTTCGACTCTTTGACGATGCGGCCGGAGCCCGGCTGGATAGGCCGCGCGTTCAACGGATAGAGACGGCTGAACAGCGCCATCTGCGCCGGCGACGCCTGCACCGGCTCCTTCATCACCAGCCACAGCACGCCCTCGCTGCAGGGCGGCGTAGTCAGCGACCCCATAAACGTGAAGTAGTCGCGGCGCGCCGGGATCAGGTCCAGCGGATCGAGCACGGTCGATGGCGCCATCGTTTCCAGCTTCTCCAGCGGCAGGTTGTTCCACACCGTCTGGATCACCGGCTGCGGCTTGCCGCGTTCCAGCAGCAGCGCCAGCACGGCCAATTTGCCCTCGCCATCCTTGTGCACCAGGTGCACCACCATCTCATAACCCTTGCCGTTGATGCGCTCCTCCGACGGCCGGTGGAAGTGGAACTGGATCAGCTCATACATGCGGTTGTTCACCGTGATGAAATTCCCGCCGCCGACCATGACCTGCACCGTATGGCCGTTGTCGGTCACGTTGAACGAAGAGGGATGGTAGTCGAAGGTGATCTGCTCCAGCTCCACCTTCATGCCGTCGCGGATATCGATCGGCGACTGGCGGTTGCCGGTGCTGCACTTGGACCATTCAGGATTGATCTTGCCCCAGTTGGCCGGGCCGTCCTCGCCCTCGTAGGACCAGTGGTTGCTGTACACCTTGGGCACGACCGGCGCGGCGGCGGCGGCTTTCTTGGCCCTGGCAGCGGCGGCGACGCGCGCCTGCTGGTTGGCGCGCATGATGGCCAGGCGCGCGGCGATCTTGGCCGACAGGTCGGATTCCGCCTCGGCTTCGCGCTCACGCTCGGTGAGCTTGCGCGGCGCGGAGGACGCGCCGGAAGCGGAAGCACTGGAAGAACCGGGATTGCTCGGACGGATGGACGCGATCGAGCCCGTGCTGCCACCCACCGAGGATTTCGTCGAGGGCGAAATCAGCGGATCGTTTGCGGCGCTGGCGGTCGCGAGGACGCAGCAGCAGGCAATCAGGGTGAGCAAAGTACGCATGTGTATCCAGAAAGAAAAGAATTACATACTGGTATACGGATGCATTTGGGCAAAACTTGAGCGGCGCCGGCCTTTCTAAAGGAATTTATTTATGAAACATCGGGCTCAGCGGCCCAGCATGCGGCGCGACAGCTTCCACATGCCGCCCAGCGCCATCGGCACCACAGCGACGCCGACGCCGAACAGCACGATCTCGGTCAGGTGCTCGCGGACGATGGCGATATTGCCGAAGAAGTAACCGGCCGTGGTCAGCAGCGCCACCCACAGCACGGCGCCGGTGACGTTGTACATCTGGAAGCGGGCATGGGTCATGTCCGACACGCCGGCCACGAACGGCGCGAAGGTGCGCACCACCGGCACGAAGCGCGCCAGCACGATGGTCTTGCCGCCGTGTTTTTCGAAGAACTCGTGGGTGCGGCGCAGCGCATCCTTGTTGAGCCATCGGTAATCATGGGTGAATACGCGCTGCCCGATGGCCTCGCCTATCCAGTAATTGAGCGTGTTGCCGGAGACCGCCGCGGTAATCAGCAGCAGCATCAGCAGGAACAGATTCATTTCGCCCAGCGCGCACAGGGCGCCGGCGATGAACAGCAGCGTGTCGCCTGGGAAGAAGAACAGGACCACCAGCCCGGTTTCGCAAAAGATGATCGCGAACAGCACGGCGTAGACCAAGGTTCCGTATTGCTGAATCAATACTTCCAGTGTCTTGTCGACATGAAGGATCATGTCAAAAAATTGCATAAAATCCATATTCTTCCCATAAAGTCTGCGCCGGAATCATACACCACCCGTGCCCCTTCGGCGGAAGTTTCCAGACTCGGCCAAGCAGTTTACAATCGTCCGACCGCCCGCAGCAAGCGGACGCGACCAACCTAGGAGATATTGGATGTCCCAGACCCACCCGTTCCGCGCCCTTCCCCTCTCCGTCCTGGCGATCAGCCTGGCCTCCCTTGCGCACGCCGCCGACCTGCCGGCCAAGCCCAGCGTGGCCGACCTCGTCAAGCGGTCCAAGCCGTCCGACTGGCGGCCGCTGGACCCGAACAACACCCTGTACATGGAGCTGCCCACCGGCCGCGTGGTGATCGAGCTGGCGCCGGAGTTCGCGCCGCAGAACATCGCCAATATCAAGACCATGGTCAAGGAACAGTATTTCGACGGGCTGGCGATCCTGCGCTCGCAGGACAACTACGTGGCGCAATGGGGCGATCCGAACGCCGAGACCACGCCGAAATCGCTGGGATCGGCCAAGTCCAAGGTGGCGGGCGAGTTCACGGTGCCGATGGCGAACGACAAGCACTTCGTGCGCCAGCCGGACCTGGACGGCTACGCGCCGCAGATCGGCCATTCAAACGGATTCCCGGTCGGGCGCGATCCCAAGGCCAGGACCACCTGGCTGGCGCACTGCTACGGCACGGTGGGCGTGGGCCGCGACAACGCGACCGACAGCGGCAACGGCGCCGAGCTGTATGCCATCACCGGCCACGCGCCGCGCCACCTGGACCGCAATATCACGGCGGTGGGCCGGGTGGTGTCGGGCATGCCGCTGCTGTCCGTCCTGCCGCGCGGCAGCGAGAACATGGGCTTCTACGGCGCCAAGGATACCCGCCTGCCGATCAAATCGGTGCGGCTGGAGGCGGACGTGCCGGAGGCCGAACGCAGCCACCTGGAGGTGATGCGCAGCGACGCGCCTATCTACAAGGACGTGGTGGACGCGGCACGCAACCGTGGCGGCCCATGGAACAAGTTCACGCCGCACTACGTTGAGCTGTGCAACGCGCCGATGCCGGTGCGCGAGCATCCAAAGGACTAATCCCGGCGGCGAAGGGGAGAGGGCGGGGCGCGGCGAGCAGTTATAATCTCGTGATGAACGCGCCCGACACCTCTCCCCGCACGCCCCGCCCTATCCAGGCCCTGCCTGACCAGCTGATTTCGCAGATCGCCGCCGGCGAGGTGGTCGAACGGCCGTCCGCCGTGGTCAAGGAGCTGCTGGAGAACGCGCTGGACGCGGGCGCCACGCAGATCACCGTGCGGCTGGAGGAAGGCGGCGTCAAACGCATCGCCATCACCGACAACGGCCGTGGCATCCCGCCCGAGCAGATGCCGCTCGCGCTGGCGCGCCACGCCACCTCCAAGATCGCCTCGCTGGACGACCTGGAAAACGTCGGCACGCTGGGCTTCCGCGGCGAGGCACTGGCCTCGATCGCCTCGGTGGCCGCCGTCACCCTGACCTCGCGCACCGCCGATGCCGCCCACGCGTGGGAAATCGTCGGCTCGCACAACGGCACGGTGGCGCCGTCGTCCGGCGCCCAAGGCACGACGGTCGACGTGCAGGACCTGTACTTCAATACGCCGGCGCGCCGCAAGTTCCTCAAATCCGAGCAGACAGAGTTCGGCCACTGCGCCGAAGTCGTGCGCCGCATCGCGCTGGCGCGGCCGGACGTGTCGTTCTCGCTGAGCCACAACGGCCGCACCATCGACCACTGGAACGTCAGCGAGATGGCCAAGCGCAGTGCGCATATTCTCGGCGAGGGCTTCGCCGAGGCGCGCCTGCCGATCGACGAAAGCGCCGGGCCGCTGCGCCTGCACGGCTACACCGGCCTGCCCACCGCCTCCAAGGCGCGCGCCGACGGCCAGTTCTTCTACGTGAACGGCCGCTTCGTGCGCGACAAGGTGCTGGTGCATGCCGTCAAGGCGGCCTACCAGGACGTGCTGCACGGCGACCGCTTCCCTTCCTACGTGCTGGCGCTCGATCTCGATCCGGCGCTGGTGGATGTCAACGTCCACCCGTCCAAGATCGAAGTGCGCTTCCGCGACAGCCGTGCGGTGCACCAGTTCGTGTTCCACGCGGTGCAGCGCGCGCTGGCGCAGACCTCGGCCACGTCGCACGGCAGTGTGCCGTCGCCGCTGCCGGCGGCCGAAAGCCTGGGCAGCTCCACCTGGCGCGGCGAGCAGGCTTCGTTCGGACCACTGCTGGCGCCTGACTATGCACCAACGTTCTCGCCGTCGCCGTTTGGCTCGCGCGATGGTGGCGCGAGCGGCGCAGGCTCCGGCTTCGGCACAGGCAGTGCCGGCGCGGGCTTCGGCGCGCAACGCTTCGGCGGCAGCGAAGGCGGCGTCGCCCAGAGCACGGAAAAATACGGCGCCCTGTTCGGCGGCTCCGGTCCCGTCACCGGCTACCGCGCCGAATCGGACATGGCGCTGCCGCAGGCCAGCCCGTTCACCGTCTCCGCTGCGGCGATGGCGCAGGAAGAATTCCCGCTCGGCTTCGCGCTGGCGCAGCTGCACGGCATCTACATCCTGGCGCAGAACGCCAAGGGCCTGGTGCTGGTCGACATGCACGCCGCGCACGAACGCATCCTGTACGAACAACTGAAGAACGCCCTGGACAGCCGCGTCGCCGGCGAGGAAATGCAGGTGCAGCCGCTGCTGATCCCCATCACCTTCTACGCCGACACGGTGGAAGTGGCCACCGCCTCCGAACACCAGGAGACCTTGCAGGCACTGGGCTTCGACATCTCCACGCTGTCGCCGACCACGCTGGCGGTGCGCTCCGTGCCGGTGCTGCTCAAGAACGCCGACGCCCAGACGCTGGCGCGCGACGTGCTGCGCGATGTGCGCGAATTCGGCGGCTCGCGGGTGCTGATCGAGCGCCAGAACGAGCTGCTGGGCACACTGGCCTGCCACACGGCGGTGCGCGCCAACCGCATCCTGTCGACGCAGGAGATGAACGCCCTGCTGCGCCAGATGGAAACCACCGAACGCGCCGACCAGTGCAACCACGGCCGCCCGACCTGGGTGCAGGTGGAAATCGGCGCGCTCGACAAGCTGTTCCTGCGCGGGCAATAAGATGAGCGCTCTCGTTTCAAAACCGCTGGCGGTCGCCATCATGGGTCCGACGGCGTCGGGCAAGACCGCGTCCGCGCTGGCGATCGCGCAGCGCATCCCGTCGGAGATCATCTCGGTCGATTCCGCGCTGGTGTACCGCGGCATGGACATCGGCACCGCCAAGCCCACACGCGAGGAACGCGCCGCCGCGCCGCATCACCTGATCGACATCATCGATCCGCTGGATTCGTATTCGGTGGCCCAGTTCCGCAACGATACGCTGCGGCTGGTTGACGAGATCGTCGCGCGCGGCAAACTGCCGCTGCTGGTGGGCGGCACCATGTTGTACTTCAAGGGGCTGGCCGATGGCCTGGACGACCTGCCCGGCGCCGATCCGGCCCTGCGCGCCGAACTGGAAGACGAAGCGGCCCGCGTCGGCTGGCCGGCCATGCACGCCAAGCTGGCGTTACTCGATCCCGAAACCGCCGCCCGCCTGGCGCCGGCGGACGCGCAGCGCATCCAGCGCGCGCTGGAAATCTGCACCCTGAGCGGCAAGCCGATGTCCGAACTGCTGGCGTTGAAGGAAAAGACCGAGCTGCCGTTCGAGTTGCTGTCGTTCGCGCTGGAGCCGTCGGACCGCGCCGTGCTGCACGAGCGCATCGCGCGCCGCTTCGACATCATGCTGGAAGAAGGCCCGGACGGTAACCTGATCACCGAAGTGGAAGTGCTGCGCCGCCGTGGCGACCTGCATCCCGGCCTGCCGTCGATGCGCTGCGTGGGCTACCGGCAGGCGTGGGAGTACCTGGACGGCACCATCGACTACAAGACCATGCGCGAAACCGGCATCATCGCCACGCGCCAATTGGCCAAGCGCCAGCTGACGTGGCTGCGCTCCATGCCGGAACGCGTGACGCTCGACTGCCTGGGTCCCGATCCGGCCAGCGCGATGCTGGCGCAGATCGCCGAGAAGCTGGGTTAGGCCTTCGGCGGCGGCGCCGAATCCATATAAATGATTTCCCACAAATGGCCGTCCAGGTCCTGGTAGCCGTGGCCGTACATAAAGCCATGGTCCTGCGGCTCCTTGTAGGCGCTGCCGCCGGCCTCGATGGCCTTGTTGACCATGGACGTGACCTGCTCGCGTGATTCCACTTGCAGGCAAACCAGCACCTCGGTCGACGCGCGCGCATCGCAGATCGGCTTGGGCGTGAAGCTCTTGAAGCGCTCCTCCACCAGCAGCATGACAAAAATATTCTCCGCCACGATCATGCAGGTGGCGCCCTCGTCCGTGTACTGCGGGTTGAAGGTATAGCCCAGATGCGTAAAGAACCTGACCGACGCGGCCAGGTCGCGCACGGGCAGGTTCACAAAGATATTGGTCGCCATATTGTCTCCGTTAAAAAAATGCTCACATCAACCGAAACAGCATACCAATTTGACTATCTTTTGGCGACGCGATTCAGAATTTTTCAAAAATTTTCGGAACCATCGTTGACAGCTTAGGCTCCAACCCCCATAATGCTGGGCGTTGCAGGTGATATAGCTCAGTTGGTTAGAGCACAGCATTCATAATGCTGGGGTCGATGGTTCAAGTCCATCTATCACCACCAAGAATTTCGAAGGGCGATAACTCGATGAGTTATCGCCCTTTTTGCTTGTGCGCCGCCTTATTTCGTCGTGGCGGCTGGCCGCGCAACTGGCGCCTGTTCGGCGCCGTAGGTCTTGACCAGGTAGTCGACCATGTCGGGAATATCGGCCTCCGCGAATGGCGCGCCGAACGGCTTCTTCATCTTCTTCACCGTGGCCTCCCAATACGCGCGCGGCGATGCCGGTGGCTGCGATTGAATGTAGTGCACCGAGTGGCACAGCATGCAGTTGTTCTGCACCAGCGCATAACCCGGCAGCGTGCTGGGTTTGAACAGCGCGGTTTCAGGCGGCAGGTTGATGTCGAGCGCGAAGGCGGGGGCGGCGGCCAGCAGGCCGGCGGCAAGCAGGGAACGGATCATCATGGGGCTCTCCTTAAACGGCGACGATGCGCGTCGATTCGACCACATTGCGCATGTAGCCGGGCGGGTTCCACAAGGCGCTGGCGGGCTGGCCCTGGCCGATGCGGTTGACCGCGCGCACCAGCAGCTCGTGGCTGCCCTTCTGCCTGGGCGTGAACGCCGCGCTCCATTCGCGGAACGAGTATTTGCCGAGGTCCTTGCCCAGTTGCGCGGCCTGCCAGGTCTTGCCGCCGTCCGCCGAGAAAGCCACCTCGTTGACGCCATAGCCACCGTCGAACGCGATGCCGCGCACCACCGTCTGCTGTCCGGTCTTGACGTGCGCACCGCTGGCCAGGCTGGTGATGAAGGAGCGCACGTTCATGCGGGCGATCGGCACGGTCTTGGTTGGCGCCTTGCCTGGCTCGGTGCAGGCGCACTGGTTGTCCGGGATGCGGTAGGCGGTGCTCATCCAGAAACCGTCGAACACCTTGTCGGTCACGGTGATGTCGGACAGGTGCTTGATCCAATAGGTGCCGTAGTAGCCGGGCACGATCAGGCGCAGCGGATAGCCGTTCAACATCGGCAGGTCGGCGCCGTTCATCTGCCAGGCCAGCATCACTTCGCCGTCCAGCGCGTGGTCGAGATTGAGGGCCTTGACGAAATCCGGGCCGTCGCCGAGCGGCGGCGTGTCCAGGCCATTGAAGGCCACCTGCACCGAACCGGCTTTCACGCCGGCCTTCTCCAGTACCTTGCGCAGCGGGACGCCGGTCCAGCGGGCGTTGCCCATGGCGCCGTTCGACAGCTGGCCGCCATTGGCGCGCGGCTCGAAATGGCCACGGCTGTTGCCCGAGCATTGGACCACGGCCACCAACTCGGTCGCATCGGCCATCTGGCGCAGGTCGGACAGGGACAACTCCAGCGGCGTGTTGACGTTGCCGCCCACGCGCAGGCGGTACGCTTGCGGATCGATGGAGGTCGGGATGCCGCTCCAGTGGTAGCGCACGAAGAAGGCATCGTTGGGCGTGATCGCCGATTCATTGAAGACGCTGAACGGCGTTTCCAGTTGCGGCGGACGGGCGGTGAGCAGGATCAGCGGCCGCTTCTGCGGATAGGCGACCAGTTCGCGCTCGCCGTTTTCGAACGGCAGCGTGACGCGGCCCGCCTCCGCCGCGAGGGCATCCAGCGCCGGGCTGCCGAAAGCGGCGGCCGCGCCTAGCGTGCCGGCCTGCCGCAAAAAGGAACGGCGCCGCAGCGCCTCCGTCGTCAATACCAACGCTTTAGTCGCCATGCCGGTCTCCGAATTGTTGTGATGATAACGGCGTCAATATTGCCACAAATCGGCGCGCATCTCCCGAATCAGTTGTTCCAGCGCCATCGACGCCTTGCTCTTGTAACGCTCCCGATGGCGCAGCATCAGGAAGTCGCGCCCCGCCATCTTGAAGTTCGCCTTGGCCAGCAAGCCCGCCTTCAAATGCGAGGCCACCACCAGCTCCGACACGACGGTGGCGAACGGCCCCGCCATCACGGCCGAGCGCACCGCCTCGTTCGACGGCAGCGATAGCGCGACCTGCAGTGCGTCCACCGGGATGCCGCGCGCCGCCAGCGCCGCCTCGAACGCGGAGCGGGTGCCAGAGCCTTCCTCGCGCAGTATCCACTGGGCCGCCAACAGCTGCGCCGGCCGCAGCGCCTTGCCGGCCGCCCAGGGATGATCCGGCGCGACCACCGCCACCATGCGGTCCTGCGCCACCGGCTCGGCCAGCAGCGCCGGCTCGTCGATCGCGCCTTCCACGAATCCGAGGTCGGCGACGCCCTGCACCACGGCCTGCGCCACGTTGTGGGTGTTATCCACCGCGACGTCGAGCGTGATCGACGGCCAGGCCTGGCGGAAGCGAACCAGGAACTGCGGCAGCCAGTAGCTGGCGATGGTCTGGCTGGCCTGTATGGTCAGCGTGCCGCGCTTCATGCCGCCCAATTCGGCCAGCGTCAGTTCGGCGGCGCGGGCGCTGGCCAGCGTGCGGCGTGCCTCGACCAGGAAGATGCGCCCCGCCTCGCTGGTCTCGATGCGCCGCCCGACGCGGTTGAACAGCGGCGTGCCGTAGCGCTCCTCCAGCACCTTGATGGAAGCGCTGACGGCCGACGGCGTGAGCGCCAGCGCGCTGGCCGCCTGCGTCAGGTGCTGGCGCTCTGCGACTTCCACGAAGATGCGTAATTGTTCCAGTGTCATTGTTCGATTTGATTGAATGAATCGTCATAAATTGTAAGATGGACGCAACGATCTGTCGACTTGATAATTCCGCTTATCGAACCATCAAGGATGACGCAATGAACAAAACCATGACAGACGCCCTGCCCGGCCTGGCGCTTTGCTGCGTGGTCACCGCCTCCGCCTACGCGCTGGAAGCCGTGGAGAGCGCGGTGCTGGGCCGCGCATGGCTGGAGAGCCTGGTGCTGGCCATTTTGCTGGGCACCGCCATCCGCACGCTGCTGCCTCTTGAGCAGCGCTTCGAGGCCGGCATCCAGGTCGGCGCCAAGCTGCTGCTGGAGATAGCCGTGGTTCTGCTGGGCGCATCGGTCAGCGCGCGCTCGCTGCTGGAGAACGGCATCGGCTTGATCGGCGGGATCGCCGCCGTGGTGGCGATCGCGATCGCGCTCAGTTTCGCCATCGGCCGCGCCTTCGGGCTGCCGCGCAAGATGGCCATCCTGATCGCCTGCGGGAACTCGATCTGCGGCAATTCGGCCATCGCCGCCGTCGCGCCGGTGATCGATGCCGACGGCCAGGACGTCGCCGCCGCCATCGCCTTCACCGCCGTGCTGGGCGTGGTTGTGGTGCTGGTGCTGCCGTTGATGGCGTCGCTGCTGTCGTTCTCGCCGGTGCAGTTCGGCGTGTTCGCCGGGCTGACCGTGTACGCGGTGCCGCAGGTGCTGGCCGCCACCGGCTCGGTCGCCGTCAGCAGCGTACATGTCGGCACGCTGGTCAAGCTGGTGCGGGTGCTGATGCTTGGTCCGGTGGTGCTGGTGCTGTCGCTGTTCGCGCCGCGTGAAGGCGGATCGCGGCCCGCGCTGTCGCATCTGGTGCCGTGGTTTATCGCCGGCTTCCTGCTGTTGCTGGCCTTGCGCTCCTTCGGCGCGATTCCGGCGGCCGCGCTGGCGCCGGCGCATGCGGCGGCCAACTTCTTCACCATCATGTCGATGGCCGCGCTGGGGCTGGGGGTGGACGCACGCGCCGTTCTGCGCGCCGGTGGCCGGGTCGCGGCGGTGGTGGTGCTGTCGCTACTGTGCCTCGCCGCCGTCAGCTTCATGCTGATCAAACTGCTGGGTATCGCCTGAGGCCCGCCGCCGCTTAACCGCCCTTGCCCGCCACCGCCTGCCGGTACTGCGTCGGGGTGACGCCGGTGGTGGCCTTGAACTGGCGGGTGAAGGCGGAGTGGTCGCCGTAGCCGCAGGCCTGGGCGATTTCGGCCACGCTGGCCGTCCCCTTCAACAATCGCGACGCCGCTTCGACCCGGGTCTGGATGATCATCTGGCGCGGCGTCAGGTGGAAGATGCGCAGGAAGTAGCGCTCGATCTGCGCCACCGACATGTGCGCCGTGCGCGCCAGTTCGGCCAGCTGCAAGGCCTGGCCGTATTCCTGGTGGATCAGGTTCACCGCCGCCGCCACCTTGCGGTATGCGGGATTCTTCTTGTCGGCCATCGCCAGGTCGCGCGAGACGCCGGTCAGGCCGACGATGCGGCCATCGGCGTCGCGCAACGCGGTCTTGCGCGTCAGGCACCAGCCGGGATCGCGGTTGGGATAGAGGTGCAGTTCCAGCTGGTCTTCGATATCGTTACCGCCGGCCAGCACCGCCATGTCCTGCGCCAGGTAGGTCTGCCCGAACGGACGGGCGAACACCTCGGCCGGCGTGCGCCCGATCAGCGCCGATTTATGCCGCTGGCCGCAACGCTGGACCAGCGTCTGGTTGACCACCACGTAGCGGCACTCCACGTCCTTGACGAAGAACACCACGTCCGGCAGCGCGTCGAACAGCGCTTCGGAAAAGAAGGGATCGGCGATGCCCGCGCCCAGGGCGCGGCGGGCGTCGTCGTGAGGGAGTTCTGTATGCATGAAGGCGATTGTGCCAGCGGCGCGCGGCGGCGTCTCCTGTTTTATCGTCATTGTGCAGATTTCGTCATCGATCATGCGCAGGAGATGCAAGACAGCAAGCCCCGGGAAGCCTAAGATTTGAGCATGAAAAACATCTCCATCATCGACTCCCACACCGGCGGCGAACCGACCCGCCTGGTCATAGACGGCGGCCCGGAACTGGGCCAAGGCCCGCTCAGCGAGCGGCTCGCACTGCTGAAACGCGAACATGACCGCTTCCGCTCCGCCGTGGTCTGCGAGCCGCGCGGCTCGGACGTGCTGGTCGGCGCGCTGCTGTGCGAGCCGCACGCCCCCGATTGTGCGGCAGGCGTCATCTTCTTCAACAACGTCGGCTACCTCGGCATGTGCGGCCACGGCACCATCGGCCTGGTCGCGTCGCTGGCCTACATGGGCCGCATCGGCGCCGGCCGCCACCGCATCGATACACCGGTGGGCGTGGTGGAGGCCGAGCTGCACGCGGATGGCAGCGTCACCGTGGACAACGTGGCCTCCTACCGCAGCCAGACGCAGGTCACCGTCGAGGTGCCCGGCCACGGCCCGGTCACCGGCGATGTCGCCTGGGGCGGCAACTGGTTCTTCCTGGTTTCCGGTCACGGTCTGGAACTGGGCGTTGGCAACGTCGAGGCGCTGACCGCCTACAGCGTGGCCGTGGGCGCGGCGCTGGAACGGGCCGGCATCACCGGCGACGGCGGCGCGCTGATCGACCATATCGAATTGTTCGCGCCTTCGCGCACCGGCGCCGACAGCCAGAGCTTCGTGCTCTGCCCCGGCAAGGCCTACGACCGTTCGCCCTGCGGCACCGGCACCAGCGCCAAGCTGGCCTGCCTGGCCGCCGACGGCAAGCTGGCCGAGGGCGCGCTGTGGAAGCAGGAGAGCGTGATCGGCAGCGTGTTCGAAGCCGCGTACCGCTATCGCGGCGAGCAGCTGATCCCCAGCATCCGCGGCCGCGCATGGGTCAATTCGCAGGCGCAGCTGATCCTCGATCCGACCGATCCTTTCGTCTGGGGCATACGGTGATTGAGAACGACGTGATCGTCATCGGCGCCGGCATCGTCGGCGCTGCCTGTGCGGATGCGCTCAGCCAGCGCGGCCTGCGGGTGATGGTGATCGAACAGGACATGCCCGGCGGCGGCGCCACCGCGGCCGGCATGGGCCACCTGGTGGTCATGGACGACAACCCGGCGGAGCTGGCGCTGTCGGCGTATTCGGTCTCGCTGTGGAATGCGCTGGTGGGCGACCTGCCCCAGCGCCATGAGTACAGCCGTTGCGGCACCATCTGGGTGGCCGCCGACGAAGAGGAAATGGACGCGGCGCGCGCCAAGGCCGACACCCTGAGCGCCTACGGCCTGCCCTGCGAAATGCTGTCGCCCGCCGCGCTGTATGCGCGCGAACCGCAACTGCGCACCGGCCTGGCCGGCGGCCTGCTGGTGCCCGGCGATGGCCTGGTCTATCCGCCCAAGAGCGCGCGCATCCTGCTGGACCGCGCGATGCACCGCGGCGCCACCACGCTGCGCGGCAGCGTCGCCGCCATCGAAGACAACGGCGTGCTGCTGGCCGACGGCACGCGCCACCAGGCGTCGCAAGTGGTGCTGGCCGCCGGCTCGCGTTCGGCCGCGCTGCTGCCGGAACTGCCGGTGCAGCCGAAGAAGGGACATATCGCCATCACCGACCGCTATCCCGGTTTTGTCCACCACCAGCTGGTGGAACTGGGATACATCAAAAGCGCCCACGCCGCCAGCGGCGACTCGGTCGCGTTCAATTTGCAGCCCCGTCCTACCGGACAAGTATTGATCGGCTCCTCCCGCCAGTTCGACACGATCGACCTGGCGGTGGAGCCGGCCATGCTGCAACGCATGCTGCGTCATGCCGCCACGTTCACGCCAGCCCTGGCGCAACTGAACGTGCTGCGCTGCTGGACCGGCCTGCGCGCCGCCACGCCGGACGGCATGCCGCTGATCGGCCCCCACGCCGCGCGGCGCGGACTGTGGCTGGCGACCGGCCATGAAGGCCTGGGCATCACCACCTCGCTGGCGACGGCGCAACTGCTGGCGGCGCAAATGACCGGCGACAGCACGCGCATTCCCTACACTCCTTACCTGCCGGGGCGCTTCAATGACTGACGTGGTCCTCAACATCAACGGCCATGACATCCACGTGGCACAAGGCGTCAGCGTGGCCGCGGCGATCGCCATGGCCGGCAGCGCCGTCACCCGGCGCTCGGTGCGCGGCGCGGCGCGCGCGCCCTTGTGCGGCATGGGCGTCTGCCAGGAATGCCGC
Organism: Duganella vulcania; assembly: GCF_009857655.1. NCBI lineage: Bacteria > Pseudomonadati > Pseudomonadota > Betaproteobacteria > Burkholderiales > Oxalobacteraceae > Duganella > Duganella vulcania. The sequence continues at coordinate 98,641 of NZ_WWCX01000007.1, read as the reverse complement.
GTCACCATCGACGGCCGCATGCACCAGCTGTCATGCCAGACTTTGTGCGCCGACGGCATGCGCGTGATCACCGGCGAGTCCCGGCCATGAGCCGCTACGACATCCTGGTGATCGGCGCGGGACCGGCCGGACTGGCGGCCGCGCATGCCGCCGCCGCGCAAGGCGCGCAGGTCGGCCTGGTTGACGACAATCCGCTGGCCGGTGGCCAGATCTGGCGCGGCGGCCCGGAGCAGCAGCAGGACCCGCGCGCGCCAAGATTGTGGAGCGACCTGCGCGCCGCCCCGAACGTCGCCTACCTGCCGCAGACGCGGGTGCTGTACGCGCCGGAGCCGGGACAGCTGCAAGTGCAGACGCCAACGTCGTCGGCCACGCTGCACTACGAGAAACTGATATTGGCCACCGGCGCGCGCGAGCGGCTGCTGCCCTTCCCCGGCTGGACGCTGCCCGGCGTGACCGGCGCCGGCGGCCTGCAAGCCCTGGCCAAGGGCGGCTATCCGCTGCTGGGCAAGCGCGTGGTGGTGGCGGGCAGCGGCCCGCTACTGCTGGCGGTGGCCGCGACGCTGTCCGCCAAAGGCGCGGAAATCGCCGCCATCATCGAGCAGGCGTCCTGGCCGGCATTGGCGCGCTTCGGATTCGGCCTGCTGGCGACGCCGTCCAAGATCACGCAGGCGCTGCAACTGACGGCGCAACTGAGCGGCATCCCCCACCTGCGCGACAGCTACGTGCATTCGGCGCATGGCGACGGCACGCTGCAATCGATCCTGATACAGCGCGGCGGCGCGCGCGAGCTGGAAGCGCTGCAATGCGACTACCTGGCCTGCGGCTACGGCCTGCTGCCCAACGTCGAACTGGCGCTGGCACTGGGCTGCGCCACGACATCGAAGAACGGACAAACGGCCGTGCAGGTGGACGACGCGCAGCTGACCTCCGTGCCCGGCGTCTACTGCGCCGGCGAAGGCACGGGCGTCGGCGGCGTCGACCTGGCGCTGGCGGAGGGCCGCATCGCCGGCCTGGCGGCCAGCGGCAAGCCGGCTGCCGCGCAAGAGCTGTACGCCGAACGCGCACGCTGGAAAAAATTCGCGTCAAGGCTGGAGCACGCCTTCGCGCTGCGGCCGGAGTTATTGACGCTGGCCGGCGACGACACCATCGTCTGCCGCTGCGAAGACGTCTGCCACAACGAGCTGCGCACGCACACCAGCTGGCGCAGCGCCAAGCTGCAAACCCGCTGCGGCATGGGGCCGTGCCAGGGACGCATCTGCGGCGGCGCCACCGAACTGCTGTACGGCTGGCGGCCGGACGCGGTGCGGATGCCGATTTCACCGGCCCGCATCGCCAGCATCATCGACGATTGATCCAAACGATTCACCACAACCGATTCATCACAAGGAGAACAGCATGGCAGCAGCAAAATGGGAAGGGGTCTTCCCCGCAGTAACCACCAAGTTCAAGGAGAACGAGGATCTCGACCACGCCGAAATGGAGAAGCACTTCTCCTTCCAGATCGACAGCGGCGTGCACGCGCTGTTGACCTGCGGCTCGCTGGGTGAAGCCAGCACGCTGTCGTTCGACGAGAAGCTGGCCGTCACCAAGACCGCGCTGAACGTCGCCGCCGGCCGGGTGCCGGTGCTGGTCAACGTCAGCGAGACGCGCACCGCCACCGCCTGCCGCTTCGCCGAGAAGGCGCACGAGATGGGCGTGCAGGGCCTGATGGTGATGCCGTCGGTGCTGTACGCGGCCGACTCGCGCGAGGCGATGGACAACCTGCGCGTGATCGCCAAGGCTGCCCAGCTGCCGATCATGGTCTACAACAATCCAGTGTCGTACAAGGTGGACCTGACGCCTGAGGACTTCAAGGAACTGGCCGATTGCGAATGGATCGTCGCGATCAAGGAATCGACCGACAACGTGCGCCGCATCACCGACCTGCGCAACGCCGTCGGCAACCGCTACCAGCTGTTCATGGGCGTGGACGACCTGTCGTTCGAAGGCCTGGCGGTGGGCGCAGACGGCCTGCTGGCCGGCCTGGTGGTGGCCTTCCCGAAAGAGACCGTGGCGCTGTACAAGCTGATGAAAGCCAAGCGTTGGGATGAAGCGCTCAAGCTGTACCAGTGGTTCATGCCGCTGATGCACCTGGACGTCTCGACCAAGCTGGTACAGAACCTGAAGCTGGTGGAGACGCTGGCCGGCGTCGGCAACGAGTACGTGCGCCGTCCACGCCAGCCGCTGCAAGGCGCCGACCGCGCCCGCGTCACGGCCGTGGTCCAGGCGGCGCTGGCCAACCGTCCGGACGTCAGCACCCTGTTCTAACACCAGCCGGGGGTTCCCCGCCCCCAATCGCGGAGGTTAGTCATTTTATAAGGTAAAATTGCCCTATTGAAACTAACCTCCGCCGCAACAATGCGTTTTCGTCTATTTTTGGCCTGCTGCCTGTCGGCTTTGATACTGGCCGCGCCCGCGTCGGCGCAACAGGCCGCAGCGGCCTCCACCCGCAGCGTGCAAGTGGCGGAAAACGCCTTCACCCGTGGCGACGCGGTGCCGGCATGGGTCGACCGGGTGCGGGATATCCCCGCCGCCGCCAAGGCCGGCCCTTTGTCGATACGCCTGGCGGACGTGCAGTTCCATGTCGCCGACCAGCCCACCGTCTACGCGCACCGGGCGCTGACCGCGAATGAAGCGTCCAGCCTTTCTGCGCTAGGTCAATACGAAATCAGCTTCCAGCCGGACTACCAGCGCGTGCAGCTCCACAGCCTGCGCATCCTGCGCGGCGGCCAGGTGATCGACCAGCTGAAGACCGCCGACATCCGCTTCCTGCAGCGCGAGACCAGTCTCGATCAGGGCCTGTACTCGGGCACCATCACGGCGGCCATCGTCACCGAGGACGTGCGCGTCGGCGATACGCTGGAACTGGCCTACTCCGTGATCGGCCAGAATCCCGTCTTCGGCGGAAAATTCTTCGAGGCCGCCTCCTGGGACAGCGCCGCCCCCGTCGGCCTGCGCCGCATCTCCATCGACATGCCGGAACAGCGCACCATCCACCACCGCACCATCGGCCAGGGCGCCGCCCTCAAGCCGGTCGAGATCCTCCGCGACGGCCGCCGCATCCTGCGTTTTGAAACGCGCGACATGCCGGCCCTGCTGGGCGAACCCTATGTGCCGTCCGACGTGCAGGTTTATCGCTGGATCCAGTTCTCGGAATTCAACCGCTGGAGCGACGTCAATCAATGGGCGCTGCACCTGTTCGACGCGCCGTCCGGCGGCGCCGCCGTCGCCGAGGCGCTGAAGGCCGCGCGCAAGGCCGCCACGCCGCAGGAGAAGGTGGCCAAGGTGCTGGAATTCGTGCAGAACGATATCCGCTACCTGTCGCTGTCGCTGGGCGAGAACTCGCACCGGCCCTATCCGCCGGCGCAGGTGCTGCAGCGCCGCTACGGCGACTGCAAGGACAAGACCCTGCTGATGGTCAGCATGCTGCGCGAGCTGGGCGTCGACGCCCAGCCGGTGCTGGTGTCGACCTACTTCAAAAAGGGCCTGGACCAGATGCTGCCCAGTCCCACGCTGTTCGACCACGCCATCGTCCGCGCCCGCGTGCAGGGCCAGACCTATTACTTCGATCCGACCCGCCTCGGGCAATACGGCCTGCTCGACCGCATGGGCCAAGTCCACAGCGGCGCGCAGGTGCTGGCGGTCGCGCCGGACACCAGCGCGCTGGAGAGCATCCCGGTGCCGGCCGATCCGGCGCTGTACACCGACCTGCGCACCGAACAGGTGGCGGTGACGGCGCTGGACCAGCCGGTCGAACTGAAGGCCCACATCGAATTCGCCGGCGCGCAGGCGGAAGGCATGCGCGTCCAGCTGGCCAGCATGAGCGCCCAGCAGATCGCCAAGGCCTATGAGGCCTACATGGGCCGGCGCTACGCCGATTTCAGCATGCTGGCCGCGCCCCAGGTCAGCGACGACCGGGTGAACAACCGGTTGGCGGTGGACGTGCGCTATCGCATCAACAAGTTCTTCGAGAAGGATGAACAGGGCTGGCTGATGCGCTACAAGGCCAGCAACATGGTCGAGCAATTCTACGTGCCGGATGTGGCCAAGCGCGAACTGCCGCTGTCGGTGCCGACCTATCCGGCGGTCCACAACTACGACTTCACGGTGACGCTGCCCGAACAATTCGACGCCCACTACAACCCGTCGCAGAGCGCCGTCAACAACGGCGCCTTCACGCTGAACGAGGTGCTGTCGTTCAGCGGCCGCGTGGCCCAGGCCAGGCTGCGCCTGAACATCAACGCCGACCGCGTGGCGCCGCAGGACACGGTGGCCTTTGTCGATGCCGCCCGCAAGATGGGCGACAAATTGCAGGGCAGCCTGTATATACGGTCCAACACCATCAAGGCGGCGGCCGCGCCGAACTTCAAGGAGCAGGTGCAAACCCGCATCGACGCCACGCTCAAGGCCACCAACCGCGTGCTGGCCGATGCCGCGCTGACCGGCCAGGATGCCGGCGGCGCCTGGTGCGAACGGGCCCGCGCGCGCGCCTGGCTGGGCCAGTACGCCGACGCGCTCAAGGACGCCGCCAGGGCGGTGCAGCAGAACGACAGCCAGGAAAACCTGCTGTGCCGCGGCGAGGTCAATTTCGCGGCGGGGAACTTCAAGGACAGCAGCGCCGACTTCGCGCGCGCGATCGCGCTTGGCGCGGGCGACACCTCCACCTGGCTGCGCAAGGGCTGGGCCGATCTTTACCTCGGCAACAAGCGCGACGCGCTGAGCGACCTGTCACGCGCCGGCAAGGCCGCCGACAATCCGCTGCTGCAGGTGCGCTCGCAGATCTGGCAAGCGATGCTTGGCGCGCCGTCCGACAAGGCCGCCCAAGCCGGCGGCGAACAGGCGCAGGACGAGGCCTGGCTGTCGGCCGCGCTGGAGATGTTCCAGTCGCGCCAGGCGCCGGACCAGATGCTGCGCCTGGCCAGCCGCGAAGGCGCCAACGGGCTGGAACTGCGCCTGGTGGAAGCCTATTTCTACGCCGGAAAATCGTATCTGCTGGCGCAGGACAAGCTGCGCGCCCGCGTCTACTTCCAGCGCGCCGTCGACAAGGGTGCGCTGCAGAGCGCCTATCACCAACTGGCCCGCCTTGAACTGGCGCGCCTGCAATAGACTCCGCCTCCCTATGAAATCCTTCCCCTCCCTGCTCCTGTGCTGCATGCTGGCCGTCTCCATCAACCTGCCGCAGGCCGCGCACGCGGCTGCCGCCGGCGCGGCGGCCGCAGTGCGCTTCGCTGGCCCGGCCAGCCCCGAGCAACTGGCCGCCGCATCCCGGCTGCTTCAGGCTATGGAAATGCCCAGACTGATACGCGTCTCGCTGGGGCGCGCACCGAAAGTGGACCAGGAAACCTATGAGGTCAACCAGCATATCAGCCAGCACGCCAGCGATGCCGAGATCTGCGCCACGCTGGCTCCCATCTATGCGAAGTACCTGTCCGCGGACGAAGCGGATCGCCTGGCGATACACTACCGCACCAGCGTTGGCCGCCGCCAGGTGACCGCCATGCTGGCCAGGGAGGGCGTCGTCAACGGCGAGCGGAATCCCTACTTCACGGACAGCGAGGCGCGCGAGGTGCGCGCGATCGAAGCGCTGCCGGCCTATAAGGTATTCGCGGCGGCGCAACCGCAGATTTTCGAGGCCAACCGCGCCGCGCTGCATGCGTGGCGCGGCCGCTACTACGCCGGCTACCAGAAGCAGGTCATGGCCAACCTGGCCGAGATCAGGACCGCCAACGCGAATTACAAGCCTGGCGACCCGGGAGGGAAATTCATCCTGCGGCGCACCGGACTGGCGACCCTGGACAAGTACGCGGGCATCATCGCCGACTACAACATCGAAGCGATCAACACCAGCCGCGCCATGGCCAATGACCTGGACCGCTACGGCGTCGACCACCTGCTGATGAAGGAGCGGCTGGTGACGGCGGAAGGCCTCGGCCGCGCGCGCGATATCCTGGCCAAGTGCGAGGAGCGCATGGAGCGCTATCTGCACGACCGCGACCTGCAACAAGCCGCCTTCCGCGAGCGTGTCGCCGCCAGCCTGCCGGACAAGCACGCGATGGCGGCGTTCGAACCCAATCTGGTGCGCGAATACGACCAGCTGGTGCGCCTGGGCGAAAACCAGCGGGCCCTGGTCGACGTCTACAAGCGCGTGCTCGATTTCGCCAGCTCGCGCCTGGGCGCGATACAGATCCAGGACAATCGCCTGATGTTTAACGACGAAGCCGATCTGCAGGTGTTCAACGCGCTGGTCGCGCAGGTCACCAAGTTGGGCGAGGAGGAAAGCGCCCTGCGCGGCGAGGGCGGGCAGCGCAAGGAAGCGGAAGGAGCCGGAAAATGAACAGTGCCCGCACCGTGATCCTCTGCGCCCTGCTGGCGCTCGCCGTCCCAGGCCACGCGGCGACGCCGGTCCCGCCGGCCGCTGCTGTCAAGGGGCTGCCCGATGAAGCCACGCAGGCGGCCACCGAAGATCTTCTGGAAGCGCTGCAGCTGCCGGTCCTGGTGCGCCATGAAATGCGCCAGCTGCCCGGCGTGACGGCGGAACAGCAGGACGTGCTGCAGCACATGAGCAACCACGTCGCCGACGCCAGCATCATCAGCACGCTGGCGCAGGTGTATGGCGCCTACCTGACCAGGGCGGATGCCAGGCGGCTGGCTGTCCACTACCGCAGCGCGACGGGCCGCAAGCGCGTCGCGGCGATGCTGGCGCAGGCAGGTGCCGCCGGCGGTGAGGCGTATCCGGTCTATTCCGACGCCGAACGCCAGGAAATCAAACGGATAGAGTCGCTGCCTGGGGCGCGCGCCTTGCAGGCCAACGGCGCTGAGATCAAGGACCGGCAGCGCTACGCCATCCTGAACTTGAGCACGATCTACAAAACGGCTTTGCTGCGCCAGTCACGCTACGACATGGAGAAACAGTTACGGGTCCTCCTCGACGCCAGGCGCGAAGATCCCTTGCCCAGCATGTCGCTCACGCCGACGGGACTGACTTCGCTGGACAACAAGGCCGCGCTGGCCATCGACAACAATCGTCGAACTGCGCTCATGGACGCGGCATTTAAAGCAGACATGGCTGCGTATGACATCGAGCACGTGCTGGAGAACGAACGCATGGTCAGCAAGGAAGGCATCGCGCGCTCCAAAAATTCGCTGGCCCTGGCGGAGGCGCGCATCGAGCGCCATCTGCACGATCAGCAGGAAAACCTGCGGAGCTACTGGGAACAGCTCAGGACCGCCATTGCCGATCCTTCCGCGGACGAATACATGGAGCCCATGATCGCCCAGGTCCTCACGCTGCTGGTGCGCTCGGCCGAGACCGAGCGGGCGACGTTCGACACGCTCAACCGCATCCTGAATTTTTATGAGTCGCGGCTCGGCAACGTGACGCTGGAGGACGGGCAGCTGGTCTTCAAGAATGAAAGCGACCGCCAGCTGCTGCTTGCGCTGGACAAGCAACTGGACCAGTCGGCGGTTGAAGCAAAGGAGCTGGCCAACGACGCCCGCAAAATGATCGAGGACGCGCTCGAACTCAAACCCAGGGGCCGGTAGGCTAGGCCCGCGCCTGAGTCGAGGCGCGCAGGATCAGCTGCGGCTCGATCATCGTGGCGGCGGGGGCGGACTTGCCGTCGATGGCGGCGATCAGTTTCTCCATCGCGGCCACGCCCATGCGCTCGCTCTGCAGGTCCACCGTGGTCAGCGCCGGCGAGGTGTACTGGCCGTATTCGATGTTGTCGAAGGCCGCCACCGAGATATGCTCCGGCAGCTTGAAGCCCAAGGCCTGCGCCGCTTTCATGAAGCCCAGCGCCATCAGGTCGTTGTAGCAGATCAGCGCATCCGGGTGCTCGCCGCCCAGCAGGATGGACGAGCATACGCGCTCGCCCTCGGCCGCCGTCGGCGCGCCGCCTTCATACACCGTCAGTTCCATGTCGTGCGCGGCCAGGCAGGCGCGCACGCCGGCCAGCCGCTCCTCGTCGCGCCGTGATCGCGGGAAGCGCAGGTAGCCGATCCGCTTGTGCCCCTGCGAGACCAGGTGCCGCGCCAGCATGTAGGCGCCGCGGTGGTCGTCGCTGATCACCCACGGAATCTGCAACCGCGACAACCGGCCGAAATACACCAGCGGTTTGCCCAGCTCCATCACCCAGTCCATCTCCGATTCCAGCATGCGCGAGAACATGATGATGCCGTCCACGCGGCGGCTCAACGCTTCCAGCAGCGGGCGTTCGCGGTCGGGGTTTTCTTCGGTGTCGACCAGCAGCAGCGTGTAGCCGTGCGCCAGCGCCACGCGGTTGGCGCCCTTGACGATGCTGGTGAAGTGGGGATTGGCGACATCCAGCACCGACAGGCCGATGCTCTTGGTGCGGCCGGTGATCATCGATGCCGCCAGCGGGTTGGAACGGTAGCCCAGCTTGGCGATGACTTCCTTGATGGTTGCCTCCACCGCCGGCGAGAAGCGCTGCGCGCCGTTGACGAACTTGGAGACGGTGGCGGTGGAGACGCCCGCCGCAGCCGCCACGTCACGGATGGTTGCTACGTTTTTTTTCATGTTCTGACTATCGGAGATGCCTGGCTGCCCGTACCGCGGCAGCGCCAAAGGACAATCTTAGCATGTCGGCATCTCCCCTCCGGGGCCGATCAGAGGTCGGTAATCTCCTTGTGGCGCGGGACCAACGCCTTCATCACGCTCCACGCGACCAGGTAGGCCAAGGCGCAGATGCCGAACATGATCATGTAGCCGGTGCGGATGTCGTTGACCGATTTGTAGTAGTCGAACACCCAGCCACCCAGCTTGGTCAGCAGCACGCCGCCGATGCCGCCGGCCATGCCGCCGATGCCGATCACCGAGGCCACCGACTTTTGCGGGAACATGTCGGAGACGGTGGTGAAGATGTTGGCCGACCACGCCTGGTGCGCCGAGGCGCCGACGCCGATCAGCAGCACCGGCACCCAGAAGCTGATCGCGCCCAGCGGCTGCGCCAGCAGCACCACCAGCGGGAAGAAGGCGATCACCAGCATGGCTTTCATGCGGCCGTCGTACGGCGCGTGCCCGCGCGCCATGAAGTAGCTGGGGAACCAGCCGCCGCCGATCGAGCCGACCATCGTCATGCTGTACAGGACCGCCAGCGGCACGACGATGGCGTCGCCCTTCATGCCGTACTGCGCGGATAGATAGGTCGGCAGCCAGAACAGGAAGAACCACCACACGCCGTCGGTCATGAATTTGCCGAAGGCGAAGGCCCAGGTCTGGCGGTACTTCAGCAGCTGCAGCCACGAGACCTTGCCGCCGGCCTGCGCCTGCGGCTGCGGCTGTTGCGCCGGCTGGTCGCTGCGGATGTAGGCCAGCTCCTGCGCCGACAGGCGCTTCTGGCGGTCCGGCTTGTCGTACAGCGTGATCCACACGCTCATCCAGATGAAGCCCAGCATGCCGATCATGATGAAGGCGGCCTGCCAGCCCCAGATGCCGGCGATCAGCGGCACGCAGATCGGTGCCAGGATGGCGCCGACGTTGGCGCCGGAGTTGAAGATGCCGGTGGCGAAGGAGCGTTCCTTCTTCGGGAAGTATTCGGCGGTGGCCTTGATCGCGGCCGGGAAGTTGCCGGCCTCGCCGATGGCCAGCACGGCGCGCGAGATCATGAAGCCCAGGATGGACGGCGCGGCGACGATGCCGAAGGCGCCCAGCAGCACGCCGGCGCCCTCGCCCATCGGCACCGAGAAGGCGTGCATCAGCGCACCCAGCGACCACACGGTGATGGCCACCACGTAGGCGGCCTTGGTGCCGATCTTGTCGACCACGCGGCCGGCAAACAGCATCGAGATGGCGTACACGAACTGGAAGGCGGCGGCGATGTTGGCGTAGTCGGTATTGCTCCAGCCGAATTCCCTGGACAGGTCGGGCGCCAGCAGGCTCAGCACCTGCCGGTCCAGGTAGTTGACGGTGGTGGCAAAAAACAACAAGGCGCAGATGGTCCACCGGTATTTACCGACGGTTGCTCCCACCGCTTGCGCGTTCACAGGCTCGCTCAGGTTCATGGCATCACTCTATTCTGGTTTTTGGGTGATGATCTCTCGGTCTCCACGAGATCATTCTAGTCGTAAGTCATCGTACAACTATAAAACGCGATAGGCAAGCGGAAAGATGCGGATATTCAAGGGATTACGCCGCCATGGCCACCCCGTGCAAGGGCTGCCATGGCGTCGTTGTATGATGACATTTATGGCAATTAAGCAGGCTTGGCAGCAGAGCCGGCCCTGGCCAGCAGCAGCGCGACCAGGCTGATCACCGCGGCGGTGGACAGGTAGTAGCCGACGTATTGCAGGCCGTAGTTGGTGGCCAGCCAGGTGGCCGCGTACGGCGCCAGCGAGGCGCCCAGGATGCCGGCCAGGTTGAACGTCAGCGAGGCGCCGGTGTAGCGCACCTCGGCCGGGAACAGCTCGGACAGGATGGTGCCCAGCGGGCCGTAGGTCATGCCCATCAGGCCCAGGCCCAGCGACAGGAAGACGGTCACCTGCAGGCTGCTGCCGGAACCGAACATCGGCGCCATCGCCAGCCCGAACACGGCGATCGCGGCCGAGACCCAGATCAGCGTGGCGCGGCGGCCGTAGCGGTCGGCCCACAGCGCGGCCACGGGAATGGTCAGGCCGAAGAAGATCACGGCGAACAGCTGCTGGATCAGGAAGTCCTTGCGGCTGAACTTGAGCGCGGTGGTGCCCCAGCTCAGCGCGAACACGGTCATCAGGTAGAACAGCACGAAGGTGGCCAGCGCGATCAGCGTGCCCAGCACCAGCACGCGGCGGTGGTCGCGCCACACCGTCACCACCGGCACTTTCACGCGCTCGTTCTTGTCCAGCACCTTCTGGAAGTCCGGCGTCTCATGGATCTTCAGGCGGATGTACAGGCCGACGATCACCAGCAGCGAGCTCGACAGGAATGGGATGCGCCAGCCGTAGCTGAAGAACTCGGCGTCGCTCAGCGTCTGGCTCAGCAGCAGGAAGATGCCGCCCGACAGGAAGAAGCCGATCGGCGCGCCCAGCTGCGGGAACATGCCGTACCAGGCGCGCTTGCCCGGCGGCGCGTTCTCGGTGGCCAGCAGCACCGCGCCGCCCCACTCGCCACCCAGGCCCAGGCCCTGGCCGAAGCGGCACAGCGCCAGCAGCGCCGGCGCCAGCGTGCCGATCGAGGCGTAGGTCGGCAGCGCGCCGATCACCACCGTCGAGATACCCATGGTCAGCAGCGCCGCCACCAGCGTGGCCTTGCGGCCGATGCGGTCGCCGAAGTGGCCGAACACGGCCGAACCCACCGGGCGCGCGAAGAAGGCGATGGCGAACGTGGCCAGCGATTGCAGCGTGGCGGCGGCCGGGTCGCTGGCCGGGAAGAACAGCTTGGGGAACACCAGCACCGCCGCCGTGGCGTAGATGTAGAAATCGAAGAATTCGATGGTGGTGCCGATCAGGCTGGCAAACAGCACGGTGGCCGGGGAATTGGCCTTGGGCGATCCGGGGTGAGACTGACTCATGCTTGACGCTCCTGCGGGTGGATGGTGCGGCCCATCATACACACCGGCCTCGCCCGCTGCCAAGCAGTTAAGCTTGTTACCTAGGTATCGATTTGCGTAAAGGCAACGCTGATCGGTTCGGCCTGCAGCGGCCGCACCAGGCGCGCCACCTCCTGGCCGTCGCGCAGGAAGATCAGGGTCGGCCACAGCTTGACGCGGTAGGAACGGCCCAGCGCGCGGCCGGGGCCGTCCTCGACCTTGTAGTGGCGCACGCCGTCGTGGCCGGCGAAGGCCTGCGCCAGCGGCGCCTGCGCGGCCATGCAGTGGCCGCACCAGTTGGCGCCGAACTCCAGCAGCGTGGCGCCGGCCAAGGCGTCGATGGCGGCGCGGTCCGGCGCGGCCGGGGTGTAGATTTTTTCCATGGTGTCAGGATAGGGGTTTGGCTTTAAGTTGGGCGCACGGGTCGGGACGCGGCTGCGGCGCCACCGTGTAGACCGCGTCGTAGCGGCCGGCGCCGGCGGCGTCTTCCAGGTAGCCTTCGCTGCGCACCGTCAGCGCCGGCGCCAGCGCGTTGAGCCAGCGCGCCACGCCGATGTCCTTGCGCACGTGGCCGTTGCCGGCGATCAGCACCACGTCGCGCGGCTGCTGGTCGCGCACGATCTTGGCCATCCAGATGTCGCGCGACACCTGGGCGTTGATCATGCCGTCGACCATCATCTCGGGCAGCATGTTGCAGTGGCCGGCCAGTATCTCCTTGTGCTGGCCGGCGCGCACGTCGGCCGGCAGCGGCTGGTCCAGGTGGTAGTCGCGCACGCTTTGCGGGTCGAAGGTGGCGGCGATGCCGTCGCGCACCACGCGCGAGGCGTCGGCGCGCGACAGGTTGCCGGCCACCAGCGGCAGCTGGTAGGTCAGCGCCAGCTGGATCACGGGATAGTAGAGCTGCCAGTCCCAGCGGACGCCGCCCACCACGCGGATCACGCATTGCGCGTCCAGGCAGCCTTTCTGGGCCTTGCTCAGCACGTCCTGGTTTTCGCGGTCGAACTGCTCCATGACAATGGCCGGGCGCCAGCCCGCCTCCACCCGCTGGCGCAGCAGCTCGTAGCGCAGCTTGTGGCCGGCGGCGTTGTCATGCACCTCGCCCAGCAGCAATACTTGCGGGTTGGGACCGGCCGGCGCCGGCGCAGCGGCGGGCTGGCCGCCGCTGGCACAGCCGGCCAGCAAGGCAAGCGCGGCCACGGCGAAAGTCAATCCCGGTGAGCCGCCATATGTGGAAATCGTCTGTGTCTGGGCCATATTCAATTGAATTATTTGTTGCGAAGTGGAGATCGTGTACGCCACAGGCTGCACCGCAGGCAGCGTTGTTGCGTTGCACGAATAGATTGCTCAAAGAAAAATAGAGATGGCAATATATTACTAAATATGATCTAATGTGAACCTGTAGAGCACGGTTGGACTAGCGTCCGCTGTTAATTTAATGTTTATGCTTTAATGTAGCCTTAACGTCCTGCGTATGCAGCATAGTCAGGAGAATGTCGTGAAGAAGTTAACTTTAATAACAACATTATTGCTAGCCCTGGGTACCATCGGCACCGCACAGTCCGCCCCGGACAACCTGGAAAAAAGCAAAGTTGCAACCGCAGCAATTGTACTGGCCCATTGCGACACCCACAGCGCCACGCCGTGCGGCATCAACGATACGGCCCCCGCGCAAAAGACCGCCACGGATCGCGATCCGGAGGCGTTGGCGTCGAACGACCCTAACACCAAAGCCATCGATCCGGTGGCCGAAGTGCCGGAACCGCAAACCTTTGTCATGCTGATGCTGGGCCTGGTCGTGCTGGGCTTCGCTTCGCGCCGCAACGAAGCGTCGGAAACCTTCACCGACTGAACGCGGCCGCTACAGGCCGCACACCGAATGGATGTTGGTGATGGCGACGCCATGCACGATGGCGCGCCCGACGCACGATAGTTTCTGGACACCGTCCTCGGTGCCCAGCACGGCAAAGATCCCCACCGCCAGCGCCACGCCTATCAGTATTGCCAAGCCTTTGAGTGTGTCCTTGTCCATGGCGGCATTCTAGCGCGGCGCCGCCGGCCTAAGCAACGGCGGGTCCCAGCGTGTAGTCGAAATCGTAGTAGTGCTTGCCGCCCTCGACGCGGATCTGCAACGTGCCGCCCAGGCCGGACAACTCGTCGCGCCCGGAATCGGGCACCACCGCCACCTTCAGCCCCGCCGCGCCGCGCTCCATGGTGCCGGTGTGGCACAGCAGGAAGCTGCCGCGCCGCCCGTCCAGCGTCCCCTGCACCCGTTCCATCGCCACGTAGGCGCCCGAACCCAGTTCGCGGTCCATGTACGCCAGCATTTCGCCGCTGCCGAAGGCGTCCAGCGCGCCGTGGTACTGCTTGTCGAGCGACATGCGGCCGATGCCGCTGTCGGCCGCCACGGCCGACATGGCTTCGACCGCCATCTTGACGTTGAATTCACCGCTGATGTGGGGCATGACTGTCCTTTCAGGAGGGGAGGCGGGCGTCGGCGCTCAGCGCGGCGGCGGACGGATCGTCCACCGGCGTCACGCAAGGCATGCGCAGCACGAAGCTGGCGCCCTGCCCCAGCACACTGGACACCGTAATGGTGCCGCCAAACTGCTTGGCCATCAAGTTGAACACGATATTGAGTCCGAGCCCGGTGCCGCCCTGGCCGCGGCGCGTGGTGACGAAGGGGTCGAACACCTTGTCCAGCATGTCCGGCGCAATGCCCTTGCCGTCGTCGGTCACCTGCATCTCGATCCAGTCGCCCTGCTGCGCCACGCCGATGGTGATGCGGCCCTCGTCGCCCGGGTCGAAGGCGTGCTCGACGCAGTTGAGCGTCAGGTTGGTGATGACCTGGGCCAGCGCGCCCGGATAGCTGTCGAGGATGATGTCCGGCGGGCAGGAGATGGTGACGGTGATGTGCGTCTTCTTCAGCTTGGGCTGCAGGCTCGACACGACCTCGTTGATGTAGTCGCGCAGCTCGAAGCGGCGGCGCGCCTCGCTGACCTGGTCGACCGCGATCTGCTTGAAACTGTGGATCAGGTGCGCGGCGCGGTAGGCGTTGTTCATGATCAGGCGCGTGCTTTCGGCCGCCGTCTCCAGGTAGCGCGTGATGTCGGATTTCTTGATGTTCCCGGTGGCCACCGCCGAGTTGACCTTCTCGGTCGCCTCCATCAGCACCGAGGCGCTGGTGAGCGCGATGCCGACCGGCGTGTTGATCTCGTGCGCGACGCCGGCCACCAGCCCGCCCAGCGAGGCCAGCCGCTCGGCCTGCAGCAGCGACTCCTGCGTGCGGCGCAGGTCGTCGAGCGCCTTGGCCGTGGCCTGGGCCGACTTGCGGGCCTCGTCCTCGGCCTCGCGGATGCGCTGGATGTTCGATTTGATCTTGCGCTGGATGGCGTTGAAGCCGCGGATCACCTCGCCCAGCTCGTCGTGCCGGCTGTCGGGCAATTCCTCCACCTCGTCGCTGCCGCGCGTGGCCAGGTCGAACAGGCCGTCGCGCAGGCGCTTGAGCGGATCGAACACGATGCGCAGCGACAGCGCCAGCGCCGCCACCAGGATCAGGTCCAGCAGCAGCACCTCGATCACCTTGCGCCGCACCTCGGCCGCCAGCGTGGCGTCGATCTGGGCGCGGCTGAAGTTGACCACCACGCGGCCGACGATGACCGGCTTGAGCGAGGCGCCGGCCGCGCCGGAATCGCGGTAGGCCAGGTCGGCCACCACCGGCGAACCGCCGACGGCGGCGTCGTTCTCGATCGAGCTGACGCTGCCGTTTTCGTGGCGGAGCTTGCCGGAGAACAGGCCGACCGAGGTGTCGTACACGCGGATCGAGACCAGCTCGGGCGGCAGCATCTCGGCGGCGACGATGTTGTCGACCTTGGCCTTGTCCAGGTCCCACAGCGCCGACGGCAGGCTGGTCTGCAAACGGGTCAGCACGCCCTGGCGCAGGCGCTGGCTGCTCACTTCCAGCTCGTGGCCCAGGCTGTACTGGGCGTAAGTGCCGGAAATGCCCAGCACCAACGTCACGATCACCACGAAAAGCAGCGTCAAGCGGCCTTGGATACCAAACATCGACCAACCTCCCTGCATTGATGGAATTGACGGCAACGCCCCAATGTACGGTATGACATGCGACTTGGCAAGTTATGGCCGGCGCCGCCATGCCGGCATGGCAGACTTTGCTTGCACGCAATGGTAAGATCACGCAAAGTGGATCAGGTGGCAAACCGGGAGGCAACATGACGAGCAATTACCATCAACTGACGCTGGCGGAGGTGCGGCCGGGCATGGTCCTGTCGGACGTGCTGCTGGACGTGCAAGGCCATGTGCTGCTGCCGCAGGGCACGGCGCTGACCGAGGCCATGCTGGCGCTGATGCCGCGCCATGGCATCGCCGTGCTGCCCATCCTGAAGGAAGAGGTGTCGCCGGAAACGGTGCGGGCCACGCTGGAGCACCACCAGGCGCGCATCGGCCGGCTGTTCCGCAAGAACGATCCCGACAGCGACAGCGACTGGGCCACCGCGCTGCTGCGCCGTTTCGTGTCGGACTTCCGGCTCGGTCCACAGGAGGCCGCCGAACATGAGTAATACGCTGAGTTACGACGATGTCGTCCGCACGCTGGACGACCTGCCCTCGCTGCCGGCGGTGGTGATGGAGCTGCTCAACAGCATCGACCAGGACGATGTCGACATCTCCGTGCTGGCCAAGAAGGTGTCCTACGACCAGGCGCTGACGGCCAAGACGCTGCGGCTGGCCAACTCCTCGCTGTACGGGCTGCAGGTGAAGGTGACCACCATCCAGCAGGCGATCACCTACCTGGGCTTCCAGACCACGCGCAACCTGATCACGGCGGCCGCCGTCACCGGCTGCTTCGCCGAGGGCCACTGCCCCGGCTTCGACCACAAGGCCTTCTGGCGCCATTCGATCGCCACCGCCGCCTGCGCCAAGGTGCTGGCGCGGCAGATGCGTTTCAACCAGGACTACGCCTTCACGGCCGGGCTGCTGCACGATATCGGCCGGCTGGTGCTGGTGTCGTGCTTCCCGAACCAGTATTCGGAAACCATCGCCTACCGCGACGAGCACGACTGCTACCTGCTGGAGGCGGAACGCACGGTGCTGGGCGTCGATCACGTCGACGCCGGCATGGCGCTGGCCGAGCACTGGAATTTTTCCGACACGATGCGGCTGGCCATCGGCGGCCACCACGACCCGGAGGCGCCGGGCGCGGGCTTCCTGGCGGCCATCATCCATGTGGCCGACGCCATCGTGCATGCGCTCGATCTGGCGCAGGCGCAGGACGATCTGGTCCCGCCGGTGTCCACCGTGGCCTGGACTGCGCTGGGCCTCGATGAGGAAATCTATCTGCAATTGTTCCGCGAGACGGAACTGCAATACGAAGAAATCTCGATGGTGCTGCTGAGCTGATTATCTTTCTGAAGCAAAACTCCTGAAGCGGCGGGCTGGCTGCCGGCCGGGCTGGAATCAGCCACGGCAACGGCAGCAGCGGGCATGCGCGCGCATTAGTGACGCGCGTAGTTTCCGGCCTCGGCCTTTTCGGTGCGCTCTTCCGGCTTTGGTCGGCCCTGGGCGTCGGACAGGCGGTACTTGGTGCGGCGGTCGCCCATCAAGTCACGCAGGTCGCGGATGCTCATGCCGGTCACTTCGTGCATGCGGATCAGCAGCGAGGCGCCGACCGGCAAGCGGTGGTGGCGGATCTTGCTGATGACCGGCGGCGCGACTTCCAGCAGGCGCGACAGCGCTGCGTCGTTCTTCAACTGCATCTTGCCGAGCAAGATATCCAGGAGATGGTTCGGGTTGTAGCTTTCCTGGGAAGCGAGAGCGTGGTGTGCCATGATTTTCCTCGTTGGTTGGGTGAATGAAGTGTGCAGGCCTGAACTTAAGCGCAACTTAGTTCCTTGGACTAAGTTTCAGCTAGCCTCTGCTGATTGCCTTTCGTGCAAGATAATTCTATGCTCAAAAGGGCCTGTTTCCGCCGTTGTGCGCCGAGCGAAGATTGTTCGACATCAATCACCGGCTAGAAACCTTAGCAACAATGCTATTTCATCACATGGGGCTGGAGGGTGTCGCACGCAAGAACTTGTAGGAAACTGTTACACAAAGCAAGTTCAGCTTTACACGGGCGGGAATGGCGGAAAAGCGGGGCCGGCGGGTCAGGCGGTGGTGTCGATGTGGCGGCCGACGGTCTTTTCGGTCTGGCGGCGGTCCTGCTGGGTATGCTTGTCGGCGGCCTGCGCCTGGCGCCGCTCCCGGGCGGCGGCGTCGTCGTTGGCCTGGGCGCGGGCGCGCTGGGTGTCGGCGTTCTGCTCCACCCGGTTCTGCACCGCGCGCTCGGCCGCGGTGCTGCGCTGGGCCCGGTCGGCGCGCTCGGCCGCGCCGGCCTGCTCGCCGCGCTGGCGCTCGCGGTTGACGCGGGTCTCGCGCTGGTTGGCCGCCTGCACGCCATCGAGCGGGGTGCTGATGCGCGACGACGAAATCGTGTTGGCTGCCATGTTCCCCTCGCTGGAAATTGCCCGCAGGCTACGCTTTCAATGTAGAAGGCAGGCCGTCCAAAATCAAGGCTTATCGCGTCTGGCGGCGGAAAATTACGTTAAACTATCGCCTGTGCCGGCACTGCCGGCCTCTCTCATAAAGCATGCCATTGAAAACCAAAACGCCAGTCCAACCGTACTACTTCGTCCCGGAGCCGCTCGATAACGCGCGCCTGGCCCACCTGTGCGGCCCCCTCGACGAAAACCTGCGCCAGATTTCCGCCGCGCTGGACGTCACCATATTCCGCCGCGGCGAGAAGTTCATCGTCAGCGGCCACAACGCCGAGCGCGCGGTGCAGATCCTGGAACAGTTCTACGCGGTCGCCAACAAGATCGTGCCGATCGAGGAAGTGCAGCTGGCCCTGGTCGAACAGCGCGCCGGCCTGGCCGCGGCCGCCAGCGCCGCGCCGTCCGCGCCGGACCAGCCGCGCGTGGTCGAGGCGCCGTTCGTCGAGCCGGACATCAACAGCCCGATCCTGAAAACCCGCCGCGCCGACCTGCGCGGCCGCACGCCGCACCAGATCCGCTACCTGCGCAACATCCTCGAGCACGACATCAGCTTCGGCGTCGGCCCGGCCGGCACCGGCAAGACCTACCTGGCGGTGGCCTGCGCGGTCGACGCGCTGGAGCGCGACGCCGTCAAGCGCATCATCCTGACCCGCCCCGCCGTCGAGGCGGGCGAGCGGCTGGGCTTCCTGCCGGGCGACCTGGCGCAGAAGGTCGATCCCTACCTGCGTCCGCTGTACGACGCGCTGTACGACCTGCTGGGCTTCGACCGCACGCAGAAGATGTTCGAGAAACAGGTGATCGAGATCGCGCCGCTGGCCTATATGCGCGGCCGCACCTTGAACCACGCCTTCGTCATCCTGGACGAGGCGCAGAACACCACGGTCGAGCAGATGAAGATGTTCCTGACCCGCATCGGCTTCGGCAGCAAGGCGGTGGTGACGGGCGACGTCACCCAGGTCGACCTGCACAAGAGCCAGAAGAGCGGCCTGGTGGACGCCATCCAGGTGCTGAAGGAAGTGCGCGGCATCGCCTTCAGCCACTTCAACAGCGAAGACGTGGTGCGCCACCCGCTGGTGGCGCGCATCGTCGACGCCTACGAAACCGCGCACAACCACGAAGCGGAAATCGCTCCCCTCCTCAAAGCCACAGCTCTCAAAAATGTCCGCAAAAAATAAACTGACGCTGTCGGTGCAATATCCCGACGTCCGCCTGCAGGAAAGCCTCACCCGTCCCAAGATCCGCCGCTGGGTGCAGGCCGCGCTGTTCGCGCCGGCCGAGCTGACGATACGCTTCGTCGACGCCGACGAAGGCCGCACGCTGAACCGCGACTACCGCGAAAAAGACTACGCCACCAACGTGCTGACCTTCGCCTACAACGAAGGCGAAGAGTTGCCGGACGACGCGCCGACCCAGGCCGACATCATCCTCTGCACCGACGTGCTGGAGCGGGAAGCGGCCGAGCAAAAGAAAACCGTGGAAGAACACGCCGCCCACCTGATCGTCCACGGCGTGCTGCACGCGCAGGGCTACGACCACATGGACGACGAGGAAGCGGCCGAAATGGAAGGCATCGAAACGGAAATCCTGGCCGGCCTGGGCTACGCCGATCCCTATGCCGACTGAGGGCCAGGCGCTGTCTTTTTGACAAAAAAGGCTCCGCCGCCCCATTTGGTGTATCCTATACCCCTTCGAAACAACGGCTCACGCCTCCTATGCAAGAGCACTCTAGTGGCGTCAAGACTGACGCCAAACCCCACCGGTCGCTGTTTGAACGCCTGACCGCACTGATTTCCCCCGAGCCAGAGAACCGCGCGGAACTGCTCGAAGTTCTGCACGACGCCCACGAACGCAACCTGATCGACGCCGACGCCCTGTCGATGATCGAAGGCGTGTTCCAGGTGTCGGACCTGTCCGCCCGCGACATCATGATCCCCCGCTCGCAGATGGACGTCATCGACATCTCCAAGCCGATCGAGGAATGGATGCCGCAAGTGCTGTCCACCGCCCACTCGCGCTTTCCCGCCATCGAAGGCGAGCGCGACAAGGTGATCGGCATCCTGCTGGCCAAGGACCTGCTGCGCTACTACGCCGAGGAATCGTTCGACGTGCGCGACATGCTGCGCCCGGCCATCTTCATCCCCGAATCGAAACGCCTGAACGTGCTGCTGCGCGACTTCCGCGCCAACCACAACCACATGGCCATCGTGGTGGACGAGTACAGCGGCGTGGCCGGCCTGATCACCATCGAGGACGTGCTGGAGCAGATCGTCGGCGACATCGAGGACGAATACGACTTCGACGAGGAAGAGGACAACATCCTGTCGATCAAGGAAGGCGTGCACGGCCCGCGCTGGCGCATCAAGGCGCTGACCGAGATCGAGCAGTTCAACGAGGAACTCGACACCGCGCTGCCGGACGACGACGTCGACACCATCGGCGGCCTGGTCGCCAAGCACCTGGCGCGCATGCCGCACAAGGGCGACGTGTTCGACATGGAAGGCCTGCGCTTCGAAGTGCTGCGCGCCGACGCCCGCCAGATCCATGTGCTGCTGGTGGAAAAACTGCCGCCCGCCGTTGAAGACGGCGACGACGCCTGATGCGTTTTCGCCGCGCCAACCCGAACGATCCGCCCAAGCCGCAACGCTCCACCCGTGGCCGCATGGCCATCACCGCCGTGGCCGGCGCGCTGTGCGTGTTCGCCTTCGCGCCGTTCGGCTGGTGGCCGCTGGAGATCCTCGGCCTGGCGACCCTGTTCTACCAGGTGCTGCGCAGCAGCAGCGTCAAGGCCGCCGCCCTGATCGGCTGGGCCTTCGGCTTCGGCTGGACCGCGGCCGGCATCCACTGGCTCTACGTTTCCATGCATACCTACGGCGCCATGCCGGCGCCGCTGGCGGCCGCCGCCGTGCTGCTGCTGGCCTGGGCCATGGGCTTCTATGTCGCGCTGGCGATGGGCGGCGCGGCCTGGCTGCGCAAGCGCTGGGCGCTGCCGCTGCCGGCCGCCAACCTGCTGGTGCTGCCCGCCATGTGGTCGCTGTTCGAATGGCTGCGCGGCTGGCTGTTCACCGGTTTCCCCTGGCTGTCGGCCGGCTACGCCCACAACCACAGCCCGCTGGCCGGCTTCGCGCCGCTGATCGGCATGTACGGCCTGGGCTGGCTGGCTGCCGTGATCGCCGGCGCCCTGCTGTTGCTGCTGCACCGCACGCGCCTGCGCGCGGCCGGGCTGATCGTCGCCATCTGCGCGGCCGGCGTCGCGCTGGGCTTGCTGCACTGGACCTACCCGGAAGGCAAGCCGATCTCGGTGCGCCTGCTGCAAGGGAATATCCCGCAGGATGAAAAATTCAACGGCTCGCGCGTGATGTCGGCGCTCAAGCTGTACCAGGACGCCATCACGGCCGCCCCGGCCGACCTGATCGCCACGCCGGAGACGGCCATCGTCATGCTGCCGCAGCAGCTGCCGCCCGACTACCTGCCCGGCATCGCCCAGTTCCTCAACAAGACCAACAGCAACCTGATCCTGGGCATTCCGCTGGCCGACAGCCAGACCGCCTACTTCAACAGCGCGATCGGCATCCCGTCCAAGCTGGGCTCCAGCTACTACCGCTACGACAAGCACCACCTGGTGCCATACGGCGAGTTCATTCCGTTCGGCTTCCGCTGGTTCGTCAACCTGATGTCGATCCCGCTGGGCGACCAGACCAGCGGCCGCGACATCCAGCCGTCGTTCCCGATCAAGGACCAGCGCGTGCTGCCGAACATCTGCTACGAAGACTTGTTCGGCGAAGAGATCGCCAACCAGCTGAACAACCCGGCGCAGGGCCAGAAACCGGCCACCATGCTGCTCAACATCTCGAACCTGGCCTGGTTTGGCGACACCATCGCCATCCCCCAGCATTTGCAGATCTCGCAAATGCGCACGCTGGAGACCGGCCGCCCGATGCTGCGGGCGACCAACACCGGCGCCACCGCCATCATCAATGGCGAAGGCAAAGTGGTGCAGCAGCTGCCCGTGGACACCTACGGCGCGCTGGCGGCCACGGTGCAGGGCACGGCGGGCAGCACCCCGTACATCCTGTGGGGGAACAAGCTGTTCCTGGCGCTGGCCACGCTGTCGCTGGGCGGGGCCTGGTTTGGAGCCCGGCGCGCAAAAAACCGGCCAAAACCGGCCTAAAGCCGCTTAATCTCTACAGGCTCCCCGTAAAACCCGCTAAAATTGCCGCTTTAGCGAAACCGCAACCGCGCGCCTTTGGGCTGCGCCACCGACTACACAAGATGCTGACATTTCAACAAATTATCCTGACCTTGCAAACCTACTGGGACAAGCAAGGCTGCGCCCTGCTCCAGCCCTACGACATGGAAGTCGGCGCCGGCACCTTCCACACCGGCACCTTCCTGCGCGCGATTGGCCCCGAGCCTTGGCGCGCGGCCTACGTGCAGCCATCGCGCCGCCCGAAGGATGGCCGCTACGGCGAGAACCCGAACCGCGGCCAGCACTACTACCAGTACCAGGTGGTGATGAAGCCGGCGCCGGAAAACATCCTGGACCTGTACCTGGGTTCGCTGGAAGCGCTGGGCCTGGACCTGAAGCAGAACGACGTGCGCTTCGTCGAGGACGACTGGGAATCGCCGACGCTGGGCGCCTGGGGCCTGGGTTGGGAAGTCTGGCTGAACGGCATGGAAGTGACGCAGTTCACCTACTTCCAGCAGGTCGGCGGCCTCGATTGCAAGCCGGTGCTGGGCGAGATCACCTACGGCATCGAGCGCCTGGCGATGTACCTGCAGGGCGTCGAGAATATGTACGACCTGGTGTGGACCACCTGGGAAGAGAATGGCGAGACGAAAACGCTGAAGTACGGCGACGTGTTCCACCAGAACGAGGTGGAGCAGTCGGCCTACAACTTCGAGCACTCGAACACGGAGCTGCTGTTCGCCCAGTTCAACAACCACGAATCGGAAGCCAAGCGCCTGATCGAGCTGCAACTGACGCTGCCCGCGTACGAGCAGATCATGAAAGCCTCGCACAGCTTCAACCTGCTGGACGCGCGCGGCGCCATCTCCGTGACCGAACGGGCCGCCTACATCGGCCGCGTGCGCGCCCTGTCGCGCCTGGTCGCACAAGCCTACTACGATTCGCGTGAACGCCTGGGCTTCCCTATGGCTCCCGCCGCTTCTGTCGCCGCCGAATAAAACGATATAAATAATATGACTCAAACTCTGCTCATCGAACTGCTGACCGAAGAACTGCCGCCGAAGGCGCTCGCCAAACTGGGCAAGGCTTTCGCGGACGGCATCGTCAACGGCCTGAAATCGCGCGACTTCCTGGAAGCCGACAGCGTCGCCACCTCGTACGCCTCGCCGCGCCGCCTGGCCGTCTCCATCACCAAGGTGCGTGCCACCTCGCCGGACAAGTCGATCCGCGAAAAAGTGCTGCCAGTGTCGGTGGCGCTGGACGCATCCGGCAACGGCACGCCGCCGCTGGCCAAGAAACTGGCCGCGCTGGGCTTCCCCAACCTGACCGTGGCCGACCTGGAACGCGCACAGGACGGCAAGGCCGAAAGCTTCTTCTACACCTACACCGCGGCCGGCAGCGCGCTGCAAGCCGGCCTGCAGGCCGCGCTGGAAGACTCGGTCGCCAAGCTGCCGATTCCTAAGGTGATGAGCTACCAGCGTCCCGACGGCGCCACCGTGCAGTTCGTGCGTCCGGCCCACAGCCTGATCGCGCTGCACGGCGCCACCGTGCTGCCACTGACCCTGCTGGGCCTGACCGCGTCGAACGTCAGCGAAGGCCACCGCTTCCTGACCGCTCCCGGCCAGCGCATGGTCACCATCGCCAACGCCGACAGCTACGCCGCCACCTTGGCGAGCGAAGGCAAGGTACTGGCCGGCGTCGAAGACCGCAAGGAGAAAATCCGCGCCGAACTGCTGGCCAAGGCCGGCGCCGACACGGTGCTGATGCCTGAAGCCCTGCTGGACGAAGTGGCCGCGCTGGTCGAATGGCCGGTGGTCTACGAGTGCAAGTTCGAGGAAGAATACCTGGCCGTGCCGCAGGAATGCCTGATCCTGACCATGCAGACCAACCAGAAATACTTCGCGCTGACCGACACCAATGGCAAGCTGCGTTCGCGCTTCCTGATCGTCTCCAACATCGCCACCGACACGCCGGCCGCCATCATCGACGGCAACGAGCGCGTGGTGCGTCCGCGCCTGTCCGACGCCAAGTTCTTCTTCGAGCAGGACAAGAAGAAGACGCTGGAATCGCGCCTGCCGCTGCTGGAAAAAATCGTCTACCACAACAAGCTGGGCACGCAGGCCGCACGCGGCGAACGCGTGGCCGCGCTGGCCGGCTACATCGCCACCGCCATCGGCGGCGACGCCACGCTGGCAATCCGCGCAGCCAAGCTGTCGAAGGCCGACCTGGTCACCGAGATGGTCGGCGAGTTCCCTGAGCTGCAAGGCATCATGGGCACCTACTACGCCCGCAACGACGGCGAGCCGGAAGACGTGGCGCTGGCCGCGTCCGAGCACTACCAGCCGCGCTTCGCCGGCGACGCCCTGCCGTCCACCGTCACCGGCACCGCCGTGGCGCTGGCCGACAAGCTGGAAACCCTGGTCGGCATCTGGGCCATCGGCCTGGCGCCGACCGGCGACAAGGATCCGTTCGCGCTGCGCCGCCACGCGCTGGGCGTGCTGCGCATGCTGATCGAGAAGCGCCTGCCGCTGTCGATCTCCGGCCTGCTGTCGCACGCCGCGCAGCTGTTCGCCTCCGTGGCCGGCTTCAAGGATCCGAGCGCCGACGTCTATACCTTCATGATCGACCGCCTGCGCGGCATCCTGCGCGAGCGCGGCTTCTCGCCGAACGAAATCGAAGCGGTGGTCGCCCAGAATCCGGACCGCCTGGACGACATCGTGCAGCGCCTGGAGGCCGTGCAAGCCTTCGCCGCGCTGCCGGAATCGGCCTCGCTGGCCGCCGCCAACAAGCGCATCACCAACATCCTGAAGAAGAACGAGGAAGCGCTGGCCGCCGCCGGCAACAGCGGCGTCAACGTCGCGCTGCTGCAGGACGCCGCCGAGAAGAACCTCAACGCGGCCGTGGTGCGCGTGCTGCCGGAAATCGACGCCGCCTTCAACCAGGGCGACTTCGCCGGCACGCTGAAAACGCTGGCCAAGCTGCGCGAGGAAGTCGACGCCTTCTTCAACGACGTGATGGTGATGGCCGAGGATGTCGCGCTGCGCAACAACCGCCTGGCCCTGCTGTCGTCGCTGCACGGCATGATGAACCGCGTGGCCGACATTTCGAAGCTGGCGGCCTAAATGGGTACGCCGTCCATGAAACTGATCATCCTCGATCGCGACGGCGTCATCAACCATGATTCGCCGGACTTCATCAAGTCGCCGGCCGAGTGGATCCCGGTCCCCGGCTCGCTCGAAGCGATCGCCCGCCTGAACCAGGCGGGGTATCGCGTGGTGGTGGCGTCGAACCAGTCGGGCATCGCCCGCGAGTTCTTCGACATGGCGATCCTGAACGCGATTCACCAGAAGATGCACAACCTGGCGCAGCAAGTGGGCGCCAGCATCGACGCCATCTTCTTCTGCCCGCACGCCGCGGCCGACGCCTGCGATTGCCGCAAGCCGAAGCCGGGCATGTTCACGGAAATCTCGCAGCGTTATAAAATCAGCCTGAAAGGCGTGCCGACCGTCGGCGATTCGCTGCGCGACCTGCAGGCCGGCTACGTCAGCGGCTGCGTGCCTTACCTGGTCCTGACCGGCAAGGGCGAGAAAACCCAGGCCACCGGCGGACTGCCGCCCGGCACCATGGTGTTCCCCGACCTGGCCGCGATGGTCAACCACCTGCTGAAAACCAGCGCCCCGCCGGCGCTGCACGTCGTTAGTTAAACAGTTTTGGAGTCTGCATTGGGTCATCCCGTCTTGTTTCTGCGTTCCCTGATTTTCACCATCATCATGGTGGTATCGACCATCGTCTGGGCCTGCGTGTGCCTGCTGGCCGCGCCGCTGCCGTACAACCAGCGCTTCTACATCACCGGACGCTGGAACGTGTTCATGATCTGGTGCCTCAAGGTCATCTGCGGCATCCGCTACGAAATCAAGGGCGCCGAGAACTTCCCGGACGCGCCGGCCGTGGTGCTGTCGAAGCACCAGTCGGCGTGGGAGACCATCTTCCTGCTGCCTAACATGCCGCGCCCACTGGTGTTCGTGTTCAAGAAGGAGATCCTGTACATTCCCTTCTTCGGCTGGGCGATGGCGCTGCTGCGCATGATCCCGATCGACCGCAAGCAGGGCAAGTACGCCTTCCAGGACGTGGTCCGCCACGGCAAGCGCCGGCTGGCCGACGGCCAGTGGATTATCATGTTCCCGGAAGGGACGCGCATCCCGGTCGGCAAGGCCGGCAAGTACAAAAGCGGCGGCACCCGCCTCGCCATCGAGACGGGCGCGGTGGTTGTGCCGATTGCCCACAACTCCGGCGAATGCTGGCCAAAAAATTCTTTCATCAAGCGCCCAGGGCTTGTTACAGTATCGATAGGCAAACCGATTTCGCCGGAAGGCCTGACTCCGGACGGCATGATGCAACAGGTGGAAAATTGGATAGAATCAGAAATGCGCGTCATTTCGCCCCACGCCTACAACGCTGGCTAGATGATCTGGCCACGCTGGTGAAGCCGGCGTCGCCGCAAGACGACGCCAGCCAGCTGGACCTGTTTGGACGGGAGGCGCAGTCGTCTCTCAAGCCGGTGTACACCGCACCGGTATGGTCGATTCCGACCGCGCCTGCCTCGAATACCCCTCCCCCCGTTTCGCCCTACGTCGCACCGCCGCAGACCGCCGTGCCGGTCAAGCCGCGCGCGCAGACGCCGCCACCGCCGGAGCAGATGCCCAAGCGCCAGCTGATGGTGGGCGACTTCGTGCTTGAATATTCGCTGCGCCGTTCGACCCGCCGTTCGATCGGCTTCATGATCGACGACGAAGGCCTGCGCGTGACGGCGCCCAAGCGCATCAGCATCGCCGAAATCGACAACGCCATCCGCACCAAGCAGCACTGGATACTGAGCAAGCTGAAAGAGCGCCGCGAACGCCGCGCCGCGCGGCTGGAGAAGCCGCCGGTGGAATGGATCGACGGCGCGCAGCTGCCGTACCTGGGCGCTGACATCACGCTGCGGCTGCTGGTGGGTGGCCGCAATCGCAGCAGCTACAACCCGGCCACGCGCGAGCTGTCCATGGTGCTGGTGCCCGGCGCCACCGAGACGCTGCTGAAGGAGCGTGTGAAGGCGTGGTATCAGCAGGAAGCCAAGGTGCTGTTCGAGCAGCGGCTGGACATGTACGCCGAACGGCTGGGGGTGCGCTACCACTCGTTCGGGCTGTCGTCGGCCGGCACGCGCTGGGGTTCGTGCACGGTGGACCGCAAGATCCGCCTGAACTGGAAGCTGATCCACTTCTCGCAACCGCTGATCGACTACGTGATCGCGCACGAACTGGCGCACATCCTGGAGATGAACCACAGCGCGCAGTTCTGGAACACCGTGGGCCTGATCTATCCCGAATACGAGGAAGCCAAGAACCTGCTGCGCAAGCGCGCGCAGGAGCTGCCGGTGCTGTTCCCCTAGCATTCGGCCGGCAGCATCGATTGCCACTTCACCAAGGCTGTCAATCACTTAATTTACCAAAGACAACTAATTGCATATGTTATAATTGATAGTTGGAAAACTATTATTTAACTCTTGCAATGAATTTGACGAAACTCGCCCTTGCCTGCGCACTTGCTTCCACCCTGGCCGCCTGCGGCGGTGGTGGAGGTGGCGGCAGCACCCCTGCCACGGACGCCGGCTCTGTGGTGGTGCAGCCCGCTCCGCCATCAGCCGGCCCGGTGGCCGACACCAAAGCCCTGTTCGGCAGCCTGCGCACCAACCTGCAAGCCTGGTCCGACGCAAACAAGGACGGCGGCGGCCTGAGCAACAGCTCGCACGCGATGAAGGCCGATTTCGACATCGCCACGTCGCCGCTGGACCAGAACCTGGCCAACTGGATCAGCGTTTCGTTCAGCGGCATCAAGCTCTACGACGACTTCATCCAGAAGCGATCCACGGCCATCACCATCAAGGACGGCGAGTCATGGGCGCCAATGGGCGCGTGCACGCTGTACAAGGATATGGCGGCGATCATCCCCATGACCAGCAACGACGTATCGTCGGTCACGCCGAGGAGCGTCTCCTGCACGCTGAACGGCATGGCCGTCGAAGGTTCGGAACGCAAATTGGCATCGAGCAGCCTCTATACCCACACACTCATCGGCAATAGCATCACGCTGACGCCGGCAGCCAGCGGCAGCTTCGCCTACACCACCCAGACGATGCGCTTCTCGCAGACATATTACCGGGACCAGTACGGCCCCTACGGCTACCAGCCAGTGAGCGGCGGGACGCTCGTCGGCAACGCAACGCAGGGCACCATCGGCTACCGGATCAACGGCGATATCCTCACCACGTTGCAGATCGACGGCACCATGCCCGCGCACGCCAACGCCGCCGGCACCTTGATCACCGACTACGAAACCTGGCATGTCAAAGCCTCCACCACGGCGCAGGCGTCGGGCATCAACAGCTACGCGCTGTCCGGCAGCATCAGCGCGGTCAAAAACGGGGCGGCGCTTGGCACCGTCAAGCTGGCCGACACATCCTTCATCCGTGCCTCCGTCAACGGCAACAGGTACCGCGCCGTCGAAGCAAAGCTGGACATCGAAGTCGCAACGGCCAACAACAGCGCCAGCGGCACCCTGACCCTCAATAACTTCGAAACCGACAAATACGGCAGCGGCTACCAGCCATCCTACACACAGTTCAGCGGTAACTTCACCAACAGCCGTGCCGAGAGCTTCAAAGGCGTCATCACGGTCGAAGTGTCGAACTACAAGAACTACATCAGCTGGGAGCCGCAGTCGGCGACCAACTTCGCCCCGACCAAAACTTCGTTCAAAGGCAGCCTGAAGATCGTCGGCCGTCCCGTGCTGGACATCGAGTTTGCCAACCATGACACCAGCTACAACACCGCCCAATTCAACGGCACCTACAACGACGGCGCCAACGCCATCACGTTCGACGGCAACACCGCGCCGCCAGGAACGACCCATATCGCCAGCGCCACCGGTGTCACGGTCACGCTGGTGGACGGCGTCAAGCTGATCGACGTCTACAAGAACAACAGCAAGACCGCACAGATCAATACCGGCACCCGGGTGATCAACTACATCGATGGCACTTTCGAGACGCTGAACTGATCCATCATGCGCTTGATTTCCTTACTGGGCGCCCTGCTTGCGGCAAGCGGGGCGGCGGCGCAGACCGCCGTCGCCGACAGCGACATCGCACTGCGCGCCCCCAGCGCCGCCTGGCAGCCCTATGCCAAGGCACAGGCCTGGGCGGCCTACGACGCCGTGCCGATCCGCGAACTGGGCCGCGACTGGAGCGACGGCTACGCCCCGCGCAATGGCCGCAACGTCTTCCTGCAGCGGGACCGCGTGGAATTCGGCGTGGAGAAAGACGGCTGGCGCGTCGGCGCTGAATACCGGCTCGAAGGGTCGCTGCAGGCGAACCGCGACGCGGTGGACCTGTATCACCTCTATCAAAGCCACACGACGCCCGGCAAGGCGCTCGATTTAGCGGTGGACGCCCATTCGAAACAATGGGCGGCGGCGGGCGCGCGCGTGGGCCGCACCTTCGCCCTGCCCGACCTGGGCGCGGGCCATCCCCTGCTGATGGTGTCGGCCGCCGTGTACGGGCGCGCCCGCAATCACGACAGCAGCGCGTCCGGCATGGTCAGCTACAAGCCCGAGACCGCGTACCGCATCGACGGCGCGTACACCAACTCGAAGACGGACTACACCTATCCGTTCATGCCGGAGTCGGTACAAAAATCGTCGGGCGCCAGCGTCTCGGCCGCCTTGCAATGGCCGCTGAGCAGCCAGCTCACCGCCAACCTGGCGGTCAACGACTTGTGGAGCCGCATGCACTGGACCAATCTGCCGTGGACGGTGCAACGCATCGCCTCCGACGTGCAGACCGTCGATGGCGACGGCTACATCAACTACAAGCCGTCCATCGTGGGCCAGAACAGCTTGATCGAGCGCACCGGCACCATCGGCGCCAGCACCGCGCTCAACCTCACTTACCGCCACCAGCAATGGGCGGTGCGGGTTAGCGCGCAGCGCATCGCCGGCACCACCATACCGGAAGCCATCGGCAGCTACACCAGCCAGTGGGGCACGTTCAGCGCCAGCTATGACACGCGGTTCAACATGGTGGGACTGGGCTACGAACAGGGCCCGTTCCGCCTGCGCGTGCGCACCGACCGCCTGCCGTTCAGCGAAGCGCACGCGTTCAGCCTGGAGACGGGTTTGTATTTGGCCTTCTAACAGTTGACGCTTGGTCAATGTGGATGTAGTTTGTCGCCATGGATACCAAAACAAACTTCAGCCGCACCACCATCGTCCTGCATTGGCTGGTGGCGGCCACCATCATTGGCTTGATTGCGCTCGGCATTTACATGGTCGAGACGGAATCCTGGCATCTCTACGACATTCACAAATCGATCGGCCTGCTGGCGTTCGTGGCGATCCTGGCGCGGCTGGCCTGGCGCTGGCGCAATGGATTGCCGCAGCCGGTGCGGCCGGTGTCGCGGCTGGAGCATGTGACCGCCGTGGCGGCGCATGTGGTGCTGCTGATCCTGACCGTCGTGCTGCCGCTGACCGGCATGCTGTTCTCCGGCGCCAGCGGCCACGGTTTCGGCATCTTCGACTGGCAGATTTTCCCCAGCCACGAAGTGGCCGGCCAGGCCGTGCCGCTTAGCGCCCGCTGGTCCGACTTCGGCCAGACCATGCACGGCTTCCTCGGCTACCTGCTGCTGGTGCTGATCGTGCTGCACGCCGCCGCCGCGCTCAAGCACCATCTGATCGACAAGGATGCGACCCTCAAACGCATGCTGGGCCGCACCCCGGAATCAACATAAAGACAAGACAGTTATCCGCATCGCAAATATCCCTCATGCGATATTAAAAGTTGCCCCATGGAATTTATCGTGATAACTTATGCTGCACTGCCGCATAAAGGATAAATTTAATGCAACAAACCATGAAAAAGAAGACCGGCCTGGTCTTGGGTGGAGGCGCGCCGAACTCGCCTCTGATCGCTGGTGCGCTGGCTGCCTTCCTCGACCAGGAAGTCGAATTCGACGTGATTTCCGCCTCGGGTGCGGGCGTTCTGATGGGCTTGCTGTACGCGGCGCCGCTGGAGGGCTCGCCGCGCCAGGCGCTGAAACGCTGGGCCGATACCGGCGTCTCCGACAGCATCTACAAGATGATGCCGGTGAATTACAAGGTCTTCCACAAACCGGGCCAGGAGGCGGACGCCTTCCGCAACGCTTTCGCGCCGGCCACCAGCCATCCGGTTTTTGGTGCGATGCAAAATGTTTTCGGCCAGGTGCCGTGGACCGACTGGACCCAGTTGCTGATGTCGACCATGTCGCCGTCCAACCTGTCCGCCAAGAGCCTGGGGCTGTGCGCGCACGCGCCGTTCCTGGAAGGCGCGGTCGACTTCTCCGCCATCGCCAGCATGAAGCCGGAGTTCTACATCAACGCCTACAACCTGAACCAGCATCGCATGACGATCTGGAACAAGCATGAAATCAAGGCGGAGCATGTGCGCGCCGCGCTGTCCTTCCCCTTCCTGTACGCGCCGACCGAAATCGACGGCGAGGAATACATCGAAGGCGCCGCGCTGGAGACGCTGAATTTCGATCCCTTCATCGAAGGCAAAGGCGAGCACCATGACACCGACACGTTGATCGTGCTGGACATCCTCGGCGACGAGCGCCTGCTGCGCAAGCCGCGCAACCTGTACGACGCATGGGTGGGTTCGATGATCACGCCGCTGGTGAAGATCTCGCAGAACCAGATCCGCCTGTTCGAGCTGGAACACAACACCGACCGCAAGACCGGCCTGCCGAAGCGCCGCCTGCTCAAGCTGGAGTTGATGGCCGCCGTGCCGGACGATCACATGCCGAACACGATGGACTGGTCGACGTCCAACATGCAGTTCCTGTTCGATATCGGCTACAAGGCGGCGACGCGCTTCTGCCGCCAGCACTCCACGGTGCTGCGCTACGCCGAAGAGGCGGAGTTGGCGGGTTAAAGTTTGAGCAGCGGCGGCAGCAAGGCCAGCGTGCGGCGCGTGGCGCCGCGATGCTGGTTGGCGAAGGCCAGCGCGTTGCGGCCCATCGCCGCGCGCGCCGCTTCGTCGTTCAGCAGGCGCCCGGCGGCGGACATCAGCTCCGCCGCGTCGGCCACGCGTTGCGCACCGCCCGCGGCCAGCGCATCTTCCGTCACCAGCGCGAAGTTGAAGGTGTGTGGACCGATCAGCACCGGCTTGCCCAGCGCCGCCGGCTCGATCAGGTTCTGGCCGCCCAACGGCAGCAGGCTGCCGCCCACGAAGGCCACATCGCAGGCCGCGTAATAGGCGAACATCTCGCCCATCGAATCGCCCAGCAGCACATCGACAAAGCCCGCCAGCACGGCATCGCCGCCATCCAGCGCCAGCTTGCTGCGGCGCTGCACGTTCAGGCCGTGCGCGCCCACCATCTTCTCCACTTCATCGAAACGCTGCGGGTGGCGCGGCACGATCAGCAGCAGCACATTGGCCGGCAGCGCGGCGCGCTCGCGGCGGAAAGCATCGAGTATCAGCTCTTCCTCGCCCTCGCGCGTGCTGGCGCACAGCAGCACGGGACGGCCGCCGGTCACACCGCGCAGCGCAGCGCCGATGGCCAGCGCCGCATCGGGCACCACCACGTCGAACTTGATGCTGCCGGTGATCTCCACGCGCTGCACGCCCAGCGAGCGCACGCGCTCCGCGTCGGCCGCCGTCTGCGCGGCCACCAGCGAGATGCCGCGCGCGGCGTCCACCAGCAAGGAACCGAAGCGGCGCGACCTGCGCAGCGAGCGTTCCGACAGGCGGGCGTTGGCCAGCACCACCGGCACGCCGCGCTGGCCGCATACA
Source organism: Duganella vulcania (assembly GCF_009857655.1). Taxonomy (NCBI): domain Bacteria; kingdom Pseudomonadati; phylum Pseudomonadota; class Betaproteobacteria; order Burkholderiales; family Oxalobacteraceae; genus Duganella; species Duganella vulcania. The sequence goes on along the minus strand of NZ_WWCX01000007.1, from coordinate 65,482 downwards.
GCGATCAGGTTCGGCCACACCTCGGTCTCCATCAGGATGCAGACCACGGGCTTGAAGTGTTTGATGAAGCGGCCCACCATCGTCGCCGTGTCATATGGCAGGTAGGACTGCACCAGCCGCGCGCCATGTTTGGCGAACAGCGTCTTGCCGGTGGCGCGGCCGGTCGGCGTCATGTGGGTGAGGACGATGCGGCTGTCCGGATACTCGGCCAGCAGCGCGTCGATCAAGGGCTCGGCGGCGCGCGTCTCGCCGACGGAGACGGCGTGTACCCACAGCGCCGGCGATGTGGAAGCGGCGCCGCTGTAGAAGCCGAGGCGCTCGCCCCAGTGCTGGCGATAGCCCGGCTCCTTGCGGCCGCGCAGCCACAAGCGGGTCAGCACCAGCGGCAAGGCCAGCAACCACATCACGGAATAGAAAATACGCATAAAGTTGTTTATACCCGCGCAAGCAGGCTGCGGGCTGCGGACAGCACTTCGGCCACCGACGGCGGCGTGCCGCGGTCGCCCAGGTTGATGATGCGCGGCGACCAGTTGCCCTCGGTCTTCCAGCGCGGCGAATCGGCGTAGATTTCCACCGTCGGCCGCACGAAGGCAGCGGCGATATGGGTCAGTCCCGTGTCGACGCCGATCACCAGGCCGGCGTGGCGCGCCAGCAGCATGGCGTCGGCCATCGACAGTTTAGGCAGCACCCGCGCGTTCGGCAGGCCGGCGGCCAGCACCTCGGCTTCGGCCTTTTCCTTTGGCGAGCCCCAGGGCAGCAGGATGGGCATGGGCGCCAGTTCGCGGCCCAGCGCGATCCAGTTCTCCGGCGCCCACTTCTTCGGATCGCGCGCGGTGCCGTGGAAGTAGACCACGTAAGGCTCGGCCGGCATCCACTCCGGACGCGGCTCGCTGGCCGAGACTTCCGGCAGGCCGAAATCGGCCGGCGTGTCGACCTCGTAGCCCAGCGCCGCGGCGGCCACCAGGCGGCCGCGCGCCACCGCGTGGGTGCGCGGGTCGGTCGGTATGCTCAGGTTGTGGAAGATGCGCGAGATGCCCTCGTAGCCGGAGCCTTCGCTGCCGTTGGCCAGGCCAACCTTGCGGCCGCCCTTGACCACGCGGGCCGCGCCCATGATGATGCCGGTCTTGAGCAATCCCTGCGTATCGAACACGTAGTCGTACTGCTGCTCGCGCAGCGTGCGGAAGAAGTGCTTGATCTCGGCGCGCGTCTCGGGCTTGCCGAGACTCTTGCGCCAGCGCCGCAGCGCAAACGGGATGATGGTGCGCACGCGCGCGTTGAGCCGCACCAGGCTGACGTAGCCCTCCTCCACCACCCAGTCGATGTTCGCGTCCGGGAAATGGCGGGCGATATCGGCCACCATCGGCAGGTTGTGCAGCACGTCGCCCAGCGAGGAGACGCGCACCAGCAGGATGTTCAGCGGCTTGCGGCCGCCCGCTTGCGCCGTCATGCGCTTAGAACGGCAGTTCCGCGTCCGGCTTGGCGGCCAGGATCACGCTCTTGAACTGGCCCTGGATGCGCGCCAGCGCGGCCGGCGTTTCGGCTTCGAAGCGCATCACGATCACCGGCGTGGTGTTGGACGAACGCGCCAGGCCGAAGCCGTCCTCGTACTCCACACGCAGGCCGTCGATGGTGATGATCTGCACATTGCCGGGGAACTTGGCGTCGCTGCGCAGCTTGTCCATGACGATGACGTTCTCGCCTTCGTTCAGGTGCAGGTGCAGCTCGGGCGTGCTGTCCGATTGCGGCAGCGAGTTCAGCAGCTTGGACGGATCGGCTTCGCGGGTCAGGATCTCCAGCAGGCGGGCGCCGGAATACAGGCCGTCGTCAAAGCCGTACCAGCGGTCCTTGAAGAAGATGTGGCCGCTCATCTCGCCGCCCAGCGGGGCGCCGGTCTCGCGCAGCTTGGCCTTGACCAGCGAGTGGCCGGTCTTGTACATCAGCGGCACGCCGCCGTGCTTGCTGATCCACGGCGCCAGGTGGCGGGTGCACTTGACGTCGTACAGAATCTGCTCGCCCGGATGGCGGCTCAGCACGTCGGCCGCGAACAGCATCATCTGGCGGTCCGGATAGATGATCTGGCCATCCTTGGTGACCACGCCCAGGCGGTCGCCGTCGCCGTCGAAGGCGATGCCCAGCTCGGCGTCGGTCTGCTGCAGGCAGCGGATCAGGTCCTGCAGGTTTTCCGGATGTGCCGGGTCTGGGTGGTGGTTGGGGAAGTTGCCGTCCACTTCGCAGAACAGTTCGATCACTTCGCAGCCCATGCCACGGAACAGGTCGCCCGCGAACGCGCCGGCCACGCCGTTGCCGCAGTCCACCGCGATCTTGATCGGACGCGCCAGCTTGACGTCGCCGATGATGCGTTCCAGGTACTGGGCGCGGATGTCGTGGGTGCTGTAGGCGCCCTTGCTTGCCGCCGGCGAGCCGTCATGGTCGACGATGCGCTGGTACAGCGCGGTGATGGCTTCACCGTGGATGGCCTCGCCGGCCAGCACCATCTTGAAGCCGTTGTAGTCCGGCGGATTGTGGCTGCCCGTGACCATGATGCCGGACGCGGCGCCCAGCACGTTGGTGCCGAAGTAGACCATCGGCGTGGCCACCACGCCCAGGTCGATCACATCCACACCGGCCGCTTGCAGGCCTTCGGCCAGCGCCGCCGCCAGCACCGGGCCGGACAGGCGGCCATCGCGGCCGATCACGACCTTCTTTTCACCCTTGGCCAATGCGGCCTGGCCGAAGGCCTGGCCGATCTGGCGGGCAACGCCCGCATCCAGGGTTTTATCGATGATGCCGCGGATGTCGTAGGCCTTGAAGATCGTTTTAGATAAAGAAACCATAGTGTGGAAATGTAGTAGCGAGGAAGGTTGAAGCCGGCGGCCGGCCTATCCGGCCGCCGGGTGATTGAAGTGCCAGCAGTTTAAACCTTTAAGCCGGCGATGTCTTTACCGGCATCGACCCACTCCTTGACCCATTTGGGCTGGCGGCCGCGGCCAGTCCACAATTGGCTGGGGTCGGCCGGGTTGCGGTAGCGCGGCGCCACGCTGCCGGTCTTGGCGCGGGTGCCGCCGCTGCCACTGCCCACCAGCTCTTTCAAGGGCACGCCCACGCTTTGGGCGATGGCCAGTATCTGCTCGCGCGCCTTGGCCAGGTCCTGGCTTTCGCGCTGTTTTAATTCGCGTTTAACTTGTTCCTGCAGATTGCGTAAATCCGCGGACGACATATTCGACAGATCCATTGGAAATTCCTTTTAAGTGAGGTGATATAAAGCCCGGCGGGAATATATTACATCAACATAAAAATATCAGGTTTTCTTGTGGCGTATCATCCAGCGTGGCGATTTAAATCGGACGATGCGCACATAAATCCAGATGTAACTGCCGATAAACAAAATACAGCACACCATTAATGCCCAGGTATAGCGCCAGAATACCGTGGCCGGTATCACCGCCATCAGAGAAAACAGCCATAAATAAGGCGAAGTCATCGAATTGCGGCGTATCAGCGCGCGCGCCTCTTTGCGGCCGACCGCCCATTGGACGATGCGGCGGAAGATTAAACTATGTAAATGGATACCATCCGGCATGGCCGGAGACTTTCCACGGACAAACATTCGTCGATAAACGGAAAACAAGGTTTCAAAGGTCGGGTAGATTAACAGCAAGGCCGCGTACCACGTAGAAACCTGCGGATTGCGCATTACCAGCAACAGGGTCAGTTCGCCCAGCATGAAGCCGATAAAATACGCGCCGCCGTCGCCCAGGAAAATCATGCCGACCGGATAATTCCAGATCAGGAAGCCGGCGGTGGCGCCGGCCACCATCAGGGCCGCGATCAGCACGAACATGTCGTTGACCTGCAGCGCCACGTAGCCCAGCGACAGCAGCATGCAGATGCACACCACGCTGGCCAGGCCGTTGAAGCCGTCGATGATGTTGACCGCGTTGGCGATGCCGGCCACGGCCAGCACCGTCAGCGGCAGGGTCAGCCACATGTATTGCAGCGGCCAGGCGCTAAACATCCAGTCGATGCGGTCGACGCGGGCGTCGAGCAGGAAATAGCCCAGCGCGGCGGCGGCCATGGTCAGCAGCAGGCGGCGGCCGGCGCTGACGCGGCCGGTGTAGTCCTCGACGATGCCGCCGACAAAGGCCACGGCCGCGCAGGCCAATAGCGACATCAGCAACTGCGTCATGGCGGGCACCCGCCAAATGGAAATGAAAGAACTCAGCGCCACCGACAGGAATATCGATAAGCCGCCGATGCGGGCGACGTGGTGGGCGTGCACTTTTTGCACCCCCATGAAATCGGAATCGAGCGCAGGGCCGTGCAATCTCGCTTCTTTAATCACCAGCAGGGTTAGCAGCGCGGAAGCGACAAAGCTCAGTAAAAAGGAAAACATATTTTTCTATACAAAATTACCGGGGCGCTAACCGATAAGGATGGATTGCACGCTAACTGGGGATTGTACCGGATTAAGCCGGCCTGGCCGGAATTGATGGCTTGCCATCCTGCCGGCGCGCGGTATTGGCGCGTCGGCATGATAGCAGCAGCGTGGGGGCGGGAGGAAACGGGCTTACCAACCGATACAACTCAGCCCATGCACAGGCGCAGGGCTTCTTTCCAGTCCGGCAAGTGGCAGAAGCGCGCCGTCAGCCGCTCGGACGACATCACCGAGTACTGCGGGCGTCTGGCCGGCACCGGATACTCGGCGCTGGTGATCGGCAATACGCGGCAGTCCAGCCCGGCCGCCTCGACGATGGCCCGGGTGAAGTCGAACCAGGTGGTCTGGCCCTGCGCGCTCAGGTGATACACGCCGCTGTTCTGCACCCACCACTCGCGCCCGCCCGCGTGGGCTTGCGACAGCACCAGCGCGGTGGTGTCGGCGATGGTGCGGCTCCAGGTCGGCGCGCCATGCTGGTCGGCCACCACGCGCAGTTCGTCGCGCTCCCTGGCCAGGCGCAGCATGGTCAGCAGGAAGTTCTTGCCGCGCATGCCGTACACCCAGCTGGTGCGGAAGATCAGGTGCGGAATGCCGGCCGCCGCGATGGCCTGCTCGCCGGCCAGCTTGCTGGCGCCGTAGACATTGAGCGGGCCGGTCGGGTCGTCCTCCACCCGCGCCGACGGCGCGCTGCCGTCAAACACGTAGTCGGTCGAGTAGTGCACCATGGCCGCGCCCAGCAGCCTGGCTTCCTGCGCCATCAGGCCCGGCGCCTCGGCGTTGATGCGGTGCGCCAGTTCGGGCTCGCTCTCGGCCTTGTCGACCGCCGTGTAGGCGGCCGGGTTGACGATCAGCTTGGGTTTTTCGCGGCGGATGACGTCGCGCACCTGGTCCAGGTCGGACAAGTCCATCACGTTGCGGTCCACCGCCACCACCTCGCCGATGCCCTGCAGGCTGCGCACCAGTTCGTATCCCACCTGGCCGGTGCTGCCGGTCAGCAGCACCTTCATGCGAACACCTCGGCGTCGGCCAGCAGCACGGCGGCCTGGTCCTTGGCCGACAGCAGCGGCGCCGCGTCCAGCGCCGGCCACTCGATGCCGATGGCCGGGTCGTTCCACAGCACCGAGCGCTCGTGCTCGGGCGCCCAGTAGTCGGTGGTCTTGTAGAGGAATTCGGCGGCGTCGCTGGTGACCACGAAGCCGTGCGCAAAGCCGGGCGGTATCCACATCTGCTTCTTGTTCTCGGCCGACAGTTCGATGCCGTACCACTGGCCGAAGGTCGGCGAGCTCTTGCGCAAATCCACGGCGACGTCGAACACGCTGCCGGCGGTGGCGCGCACCAGCTTGCCCTGCGCCTGCTGGATCTGGTAGTGCAGGCCGCGCAGCACGCCCTTGGCCGAGCGCGAATGGTTGTCCTGCACGAACGGCAGCGTCACGCCGGTCAGCTCGGCGAAACGGCGGGCGTTGAAGCTTTCGTAGAAAAAGCCGCGGTCGTCGCCGAACACGCGCGGCTCCAGCACCAGCAAGCCCTCCAGCGGTGTAGCGATCACATTCATCGTGGCACAACCTTGTCTTCGAGGATTTGCAGCAGGTACTGGCCGTAGTTGTTTTTCTTCAGCGGCTCGGCCAGCTTGCGCAGCTGGGCGGCGTCGATATAGCCCTTGCGGTAGGCGATCTCTTCCGGGCAAGCCACTTTCAGGCCCTGGCGCTTTTCAATGGTGGCGATGAACTGCGAGGCGTCCAGCAGCGACTCGTGGGTGCCGGTATCGAGCCAGGCCATGCCGCGCCCCATCACTTCGACGTTGAGCTGCTGCTTTTCCAGGTAGACGCGGTTGACGTCGGTGATCTCCAGCTCGCCGCGCGCGGACGGCTTGATGCTGGCCGCGATGTCGCACACCTGGTTGTCGTAGAAGTACAGGCCGGTGACGGCGTAGTTCGATTTCGGCTGGACCGGCTTTTCCTCGATCGACACGGCGGTGCGGTTGGCGTCGAACTCGACCACGCCGTAGCGTTCCGGGTCCTGCACGTGGTAGGCAAACACGGTGGCGCCGTCGGTCTGCTCGGTGGCGTGGCGCAGCAGCGCGTCCAGGTCGTTGCCGTAGTAGATGTTATCGCCCAGGATCAGCGCGGACGGCGAGTCGCCGACGAAGTCCTTGCCGATGATGAAGGCCTGCGCCAGCCCGTCCGGCGACGGCTGCACCGCGTAGCTGATCTTCAGGCCCCACTGGCTGCCGTCGCCCAGCAGGTCCTGGAAGCGCGGCGTGTCCTGCGGCGTCGAGATCAGCAGGATCTCGGTCATGCCCGCCAACATCAGCACCGTCAGCGGGTGGTAGATCATCGGCTTGTCGTAGATCGGCAGCAGTTGCTTGGAGACGCTCATCGTCACCGGGTACAGACGGGTGCCGGAGCCGCCGGCCAGGATAATGCCTTTGCGGTTAGGGATGCTCATTGCTGGCCTTCGCGATTAAAGTAATTGGTTTCCACCCACTTGGCGTAGCTGCCCGACTGCACGTCGGCCACCCAGGCCTGGTTGTCCAGGTACCACTGCACGGTCTTGGCGATGCCGGTCTGGAAGGTCTCGGCCGGTTTCCAGCCCAGTTCGCGCTCCAGCTTGCGGGCGTCGATGGCGTAGCGGCGGTCGTGGCCGGGACGGTCCTTGACGTAGGTGATCTGCGCGCGGTAGCTGGCGCCGTCCGCTTTGGGTTTGAGCTTGTCCAGCATGTCGCACAGCGTGTGCACCACGTCCAGGTTGGCCATCTCGTTCCAGCCGCCGACGTTGTAGGTCTCGCCCAGGCGGCCGGCCTCCAGCACGCGGCGGATCGCAGCGCAGTGGTCGCTGACGTACAGCCAGTCGCGCACCTGCTGGCCGTCGCCGTAGATCGGCAGCGGCTTGCCGGCCTGCGCGTTGGCGATGATCAGCGGGATCAGTTTTTCCGGGAAGTGGTACGGGCCGTAGTTGTTGGAGCAGTTGGTGGTCAGCACCGGCAGGCCGTAGGTGTGGTGATACGAGCGCACCAGGTGGTCGGACGCGGCCTTCGAGGCCGAATACGGGCTGTTCGGCGCGAACGCGGTGGTCTCGCTGAACGGCGCGTCGTCCGGTCCCAGCGTGCCGTACACCTCGTCGGTAGAGACGTGCAGGAAGCGGAACGCGGCCTTCTCGTCCTCCGGCAGCGCCGACCAGTAGGCGCGCGCCGCTTCGAGCAGGCTGAAGGTGCCGTTGATGTTGGTGTTGATGAACTCGCCCGGCCCGAGGATGGAGCGGTCCACATGGCTCTCGGCGGCGAAGTGCACCACCGCGCGCGGCTTGTGCTGCTGGAACAGCGCCAGCACCTGGGCCTGGTCGCAGATGTCGCCGCGCACGAAGAGGTGACGCGCGTCCTGCTTGAGCGAAGCCAGGTTGTTCAGATTGCCTGCGTAGGTCAGCTTATCGTAATTGACAACTGGCTCGTCCGACTGCGCCAGCCAGTCGAGGACAAAATTCGAGCCGATGAAACCCGCACCACCCGTCACAAAAATCATTTAGTATCCCGCTGCAAGAGTCAAATTAGTCGTATGCATGATTTTATGTGAAACTGCCCTGCTACCGGGCAAAAATCGACACCCCGCACTCTGATTTCAGGGTATTTCAGATTCCAAAGCAACGAACTACAGAGCATCCATATGAAAACCTATGTAATCGGGGATTTACAGGGCTGCCACGAGCAGGCCCTGGCGATGCTGGAGCGCATCCGCGAACACGCCGGCGAGGACGAGCCCGCCATCCTGTTCGCTGGCGACCTGATCAATCGCGGCCCCGACTCGCTGGCCACCTTGCGCCACGTGCGCGCGCTGGCGATGGGCAGCGGCGGCCGCATCGACAGCGTGCTCGGCAACCATGACCTGCACCTGCTGGCGGTGGCCTACGGCATCCGGCCCGAGCACAAGTCTGACACGCTGGCCGAGATCCTGCACGCGCCCGACCGTGACGAGCTGATCGATTGGCTGCGGCGCCGTCCGCTGGCCATCCACACCCAGGGCCATGTGCTGGTGCACGCCGGGCTGCTGCCGCAATGGACGGCGGCGCAGGCGATGGCGCTGGCCGGCGAGGTGCAGCAGATGCTGCGCAGCCCCGGCCTGGCGGAATTCCTGGCCGAGATGTATGGCAACCTGCCCGACCAGTGGAGCGACGATCTGCAGGGCGCGGACCGGCTGCGCTGCATCATCAACGCGATGACCCGGCTGCGCTTCTGCACTGCCGAGGGCAGGATGGATTTCAAGATGAAGGAAAGCGGCACGGCCGAGCCGGGTTCGGGCCTGATGCCGTGGTTCGAGGTGCCGGGCCGGCGCAGCCGCAAGGAGACAGTGGTGTTCGGCCACTGGTCGGCGCTGGGGCTGCTGATGCAGCCGAATCTGATCGGCCTCGACAGCGGCTGCGTGTGGGGCGGGCAGCTGTCGGCCGTGTGCCTGGAAGACCGGGCCCTGCTGCAGGTGCAGTGCCCGGAATTCCGCCAACACAGCGGCAAGAAAGGCTAGTGCGCGGTTGCCGTCACGCCCAGCGCGGCGGCGACGGCCTGGTGCGACGCCTCGGCCAGATCGCGGCGGTGCGCGCCGATGCTGTCGATGGCCGGCAGTATCGTCAAGCGCGCCTTCACCGGCGGGCCGTCCAGGATCAGCATGATGCTCTCGGCGAAGGTGGTCTCGCCGATGAAATCCACCGACGGATGCGAGGCGCCCGCAGGATCGCGGTACGACAGCGCGATGGCCTGCACCGGCACCTTGGCGTCGATGGCCGCCTCGAACAGGTTGGCGTGGAACGGCAGCAGGTTGCCCTGCGCCGCCGTGGTCCCCTCCGGGAAGAAGGCCACGCGCTCGCCGCGCTCCAGTGTGTGCACCAGTCCCTTGAAGATGTGCCGCAAGTCGCGCCGGTTGCCGCGCGCGATGAAGACCGTGCCGGCCTTCTCCGCCAGCCAGCCGGCCAGCGGCCACGAGCGGATCTCGGCCTTGGCCACGAAGTGGCTCGGATGCAGGCTGTGGATGACGAAGATGTCCAGCCACGACACGTGGTTGGCCACCACCATCGCGCGGTCCAGCAGCGGCACGCCCACGCTTTGCTCCACCGTCACATTGCACATCGCCAGCAGCCTGGTCGACCAGCGGCGGATGTGGCCGTTACGCTTTTCCTGGTCGATCCACGGGAACACCGTCGCACAGATCGCCATTCCGCGCAGCACATGCAGAAACACCCGCGCCAGGCGGAAGATCATCGAAAGCTTCATGCAAACCGATCAGCTGCGTTGGAAGGCGACGTGCCCGGCCACGATGGTGGCGCGGACCTGCCCGGCCAGGTTGTAGCCGAGGAAAGGCGTGTGCTTGCCCTGGCTGGCCAGCGCCGACGCTTCCACCGTCCAGCGCGCCTCCGGATCGAACAGGCAGACGTCGGCCGCCGCGCCGACCGACAAGGTGCCGGCGTCCAGCCCGGCCACGCGGGCCGCGTCGGACGTGATGCGGGCCAGCGCGCGCGCCAGCGGACGCACGGAACCCGTGTCCTGCGTGGCGGCGTAGTCGTCGGCCCATTTCAGCGCCAGCGACAGCAGCAGCTCCAACCCGGTGGCGCCGGGCGAGGCTTCGCCGAACGGCAGCAGCTTCTCGTCGTCGTCGACCGGCGTGTGGTCCGAGCACAGCGCGTCGATGGTGCCGTCCAGCAGGCCCAGGCGGATCGCGTCGCGGTCGCGCTGGCTGCGGAACGGTGGCGTCACGCGCGCGTTCGAATCGAAGAAGCCGATGTCGGCGTCGGTCAGGTGGATGTGGTGGGCGCCGACGTCGCAGGTGACCGGCAGGCCTTCCTTCTTGGCGTTGCGCACCAGCTCGAGGCCGGCCGCCGACGACATGCGGCACAGGTGCACGCGGGCGCCGGTGGCACGCATCAGCTCGAAGATCGTGTGCAGCGCGATGGTCTCGGACATCACCGGCACGCCGGACAGGCCCAGGCGCGAAGCCAGCGGGCCGCTGGCCGCGATGCCGCCGCGGCCGATATGTGCGTCCTGCGGACGCAGCCACACGGTGTAGTTAAAGGTCTTGGCGTACTGCATGGCGCGCAGCAGCACGTTGGAGTCCTCGATCGGCTCTTCCGCCTGCGCGAAGCCGATGCAGCCGGCCTCGGTCAGCTCGGCCATCTCGGTCAGCGCCTGGCCCTTGAGGCCGACGGTCAGCGCGCCCAGCGGGTGCACATTGGCCTGGTTCAGCGTCTTGGCGCGGTGCTTGAGCATCTCGACCAGGCCCGGCTCGTCCAGCACCGGATCGGTGTCGGGCGGGCAGATCAGGCTGGTCACGCCGCCTTGCATGGCGGCCTGCATTTCCGATTCCAGCGTGGCCTTGTATTCGTAGCCCGGCTCGCGCAGGCGCGCCGACAGGTCGACGAAACCGGGCGAGACGATCAGGCCGCTCGCGTCGATGGTCTGGTCGGCCGTGAAGCCGGCTGGTGCGCTGCCAATCGCCAGCACCTTGCCGTCGGCGATGTAAAGGTCTTGTTTGCCATCGATGCCGTTGGCCGGATCGATCAGGTGGCCGTTTTTGATATGAAGTTTCATGCCTGCTTTCATCCCTGCGTCCCCGCCACTATGCTCATCACCGCCATCCGTACCGCAATCCCGAACGTCACCTGCGGCAGGATCACCGCCTGCGGGCCGTCCGCCACCGCCGAGTCGATCTCGACGCCGCGGTTCATCGGGCCCGGGTGCATGACGATCGCGTCCGGCTTGGCCAGCGCCAGCCGTTCCGGCGTCAGGCCGTAGCTCTTGAAGTATTCCTGCGCCGACGGCAGCAGCGCGCCGCTCATGCGCTCGTTTTGCAGGCGCAGCATGATGATCACGTCCACGCCCTTCAAGCCCTCTTCCATGTTGGTGAAGGTGCGCACGCCCATCTGCTCCAGGCCGCCCGGCAGCAGCGTGTGCGGGCCGATGGCGCGCACTTCCGGCACGCCCAGCGTGGTCAGCGCGTGGATGTCGGAACGCGCCACGCGGCTGTGCAGGATGTCGCCGACGATCGCCACCGTCAGGTTGGTGAAGTCCTTCTTGTAGTGGCGGATGGTGTACATGTCCAGCAGGCCCTGGGTCGGATGCGCGTGGCGGCCGTCGCCGGCGTTGACCACGTGGACATGCGGCTGCTTGGTGTCGTGCAGGTGCTTGGCGATCAGGTAGGGTGCGCCCGATTGCGCGTGGCGCACCACGAACATGTCGGCGTGCATGGCCGACAGGTTGTCGATGGTGTCGAGCAGCGATTCGCCCTTGCTGGCGGACGAGGCCTGGATGTTCAGGTTGATCACGTCGGCCGACAGGCGCTTCGAGGCGATCTCGAAGGTGGTGCGGGTGCGCGTGGAGTTCTCGAAGAACAGGTTGAACACCGATTTGCCGCGCATCAGCGGGACCTTCTTGACGTCGCGGTCGGAGATGCCGACGAACGACGAGGCGGTGTCCAGGATGTGGTTGACGATGGACTTGGGCAGCCCCTCGATCGACAGCAGGTGCTGGAGTTCGCCGTGTTTATTCAGTTGCGGATTAAGCATAAGGTTTAGCTCTAAACGTATTCTATGGTTAGCGTGAATTTTCCATCGTCGGCGCGCTTGAGCACCAGCGCCTGACCCGGCGGCACCTGCACGTGGCCGGCGACGAAGTCGGCCGCCACCGGCAGCTGGCGCTCGCCGCGGTCGACCAGCGCGGCCAGCATGATGCGCGCCGGGCGGCCGTAGTCGAACAGCTCGTTGATCGCGGCGCGCGTGGTGCGGCCGGTGTACAGCACGTCGTCCACCAGCAGGATGTTGGCGGCCGCCACGTCGAAGCCGATGTTGGTCGGCTTGATGTCGGCCGGCAGGCCCTTCTTGGCGTAGTCGTCGCGGTAGAAGGACACGTCCAGCACGCCGCAGCGGGCGGACAGGCCGAGGTCGGCCGCGAGGCGCTCGGCGATCCAGGCGCCGCCGGAGTGGATGCCGACGATGGCGACATCGGCCACGCCGGCCAGGCCGGCTTTGACGTCGGCCAGCAAGGTCGCGTACAGCGCTTCGGCGTCGAGTTGGTGGGGATTCAGTGTGGACATGGGTTTAATGAGTGTCGAAATATTGTTGCAGGATGATGGCGGCGGCGCGGTCGTCGATGACCTCGCCGCGCTTGGCCGTGATCACGGCCGAGGAATAGCGTTCGTCCACCAGCTCCACCGGCAGGTTGAAGCGGCCGTGCAGCTGGTTGGCGAACTTGCGGGCGCGCGCCGTCATCTCGTGCTCGGCGCCGTCGGGATGCATGGGCAGGCCGACCACCAGCCGCGCCGGCTTCCACTCGTCCAGCAGCGCCTGGATGTCGGCAAAGCGGGTGGCGTTGTCGACGGCGGCGATCACCTTGACTGGCTCGGCCTGGCGGATCATGGTGTTGCCCATGGCGACGCCGATGCGCTTGACGCCGAAATCGAATGCGAAGATGGTCTCGATGGTCACGGTTAGCCTGGCACCTTATGCATGCCCGGCCTCCGAGGTCAGCATCAGCGGATCGATGCCCAGCAGGCGCATGGCGGCCGTGTAGCGCTCCTCGATCGGCAGCTTGAACAGGATATCGGGATCGGCGCCCACGGTCAGCCAGCCGTTGCGGCTGATCTCGTCCTCCAGCTGGCCCGGGCTCCAGCCCGAATAGCCGATCGACACCAGCATGCGCGGCGGACCTTCGCCGGCGGCCACGGCCTCCAGCACGTCGATCGAGGTGGTGAAGGCCACGTCCTCGGTCACCGTCAGCGACGACGAATAGCGGGTGCCCGGCGTGTGCAGCACGAAGCCGCGGTCGTCCTGGACGGGGCCGCCGAACATGATGGGGGCGTCGACGTCGACATTGGACTCGAGCTTGAGGTCGATGCGCTCGAACAGCACTTCCATCGTCATGTCGGTGGGTTTGTTGATGACCACGCCCAGCACGCCGTTTTCATTGTGCTCGCACACGTACACGACAGTCCCGCCAAACACCGGATCTTGCATGGAAGGCATTGCAATCAGGAAATGATTTGCCAGGTTCAGGGTGGCGGTGGCGCCGGCGCCTGGGGCTTCCAACGGATCGCCGGCTTCCTGGAGCATGCCGGGTACAGGGAGAGTTTGGCCGATTTTGCTTTTCTTCATATGCGTGGTTCTTTCTGTGCTGCTGACAATTACTGTAGTATTCGCGCGGCTAGCAACTCTGTCTAACCGCTAGTTTACACTGAATTGCGGATGCGGCCACGTTTGAGTTCCCACACGAGATTGACACAGACTCAATGAAACTGAATTCCTCCCTACTCTGGCTGCGCCGCGATTTGCGGGTTTTCGACCATGCAGCCCTGCACCGAGCCCTGCAGGACAGCGCTCGCGTGTATTGCGTTTTTGTCTATGACACCACCATCCTGGACGGCCTGCCGCGCCGCGACCGGCGGGTCGACTTCATCCATGCCAGCATCGCCGAAGTGGCCGCGGAGCTAGGACAGCTGGGCGGCCACCTGATCGTGCGCCATGCCGATCCGGCGGACGCGATCCCTGCCCTGGCTGCCGAACTGGGCGTGGACGCCGTGTACTGCAACCACGACTACGAGCCGCAAGCCATCGCCCGCGACGCCGCCGTCGAGCAGGCGCTGAAGGCCGATGGCCGCCGCTTCGTCAGCTGCAAGGACCAGGTGATCTTCGAGAAGAGCGAAGTGCTGTCGCAGACCGGCGGCGTGTTCTCGGTGTTCACGCCGTACAAGAACGCCTGGCTGAAGAAGCTGGAAGCGGACCCGTCGGTGCTGGCGCCCTATCACGTGGAGCCACACGCCGCGCGCCTGGCGCCGGCCCCGGCCAACGCCCCGGCCCTGCCGACGCTGGCCGAGCTCGGCTTCGAGCCCAGCAACCTGGCCGCGCTGAAGATCCCGACCGGCATGTCCGGCGCCGCCGCGCTGCTGGAGGACTTCCTGCCCCGCATCGCCGGCTACAAGGAGGCGCGCGACTATCCGGCCGTGAAGGGACCGTCCTATTTGTCGATCCACTTCCGCTTCGGCACGCTGTCGGTGCGGCATCTGGTGCGCACCGTGCTGGACCTGATGGCGCGTGGCGCCGGCGGCGAAGGCGCGCCGGTCTGGCTGGCGGAATTGATCTGGCGCGAGTTTTACGCCATGATCCTGTACCACAACCCGCACGTGGTGGGCGGGTCCTACAAGCCGGCCTACGACGCCATCGAGTGGGAGACCGGCCCGCACGCGGACGAGCTGTTCGCCGCCTGGTGCGAAGGCCGCACCGGCTATCCGCTGGTGGACGCCGCCATGGCGCAGCTGAACCAGACCGGCTACATGCACAACCGCCTGCGCATGGTGACGGCCTGCTTCCTGATCAAGGACCTGGGCATCGATTGGCGCCGTGGCGAGGCCTACTTCGCGCAGCACCTGAACGACTTCGACCTGGCCTCCAACAACGGCGGCTGGCAGTGGGCATCGTCGTCCGGCTGCGACGCCCAGCCCTACTTCCGCATCTTCAATCCGGTCACGCAATCGGAGAAGTTCGACGCCTCGGGCAAGTTCATTCGCCGCTACCTGCCGCAGCTGAAGGATTTGAGCGACAAGGAAATCCACGCGCCGTGGCTGGTGCCGCGCATGCTGCCGCTGGACTATCCCGATCCGCTGGTCATGCACGACGAGGCGCGCAAGCGCACGCTGGAACGCTACGCGGTGGTGAAGAAGACCGAATAACGCATTTGTGAGCGATTTGTGGGACGCTCCGCACGACACTGGGAACACCAGGCCCGCCGAAAACAGGCCTGACACAACCATTCCCAATGTCCACAGGAGTTCCCATGTTGCAAGCACCAACCGCCCCAACCCCGCTGCTTGGTTCCGTCGTCTGCACGCCAACCGTGGCCGCCATCGGCGACAGCGTCTGCGTCGAAGTGAAAGCGCCGAACGGCCAGTCCTACGACAACACCGAAAGCGCCAACATCAGCATCAACGGCGTGCCCGGCTCCAAGCAGTACCTGGTCTGGAACCGGGCCGGCAAGAAGACCATCAACGTCGTCGCCGGCAAACGCGGCGCCATCGAGAAGCTCAAGGCCGAAGTCCAGATCAACGCCCCCGCCGATGGCAAGCAGCCGCCGATGCTGACGGTGCGCAGCGCGCCCCACAATCCCACCACGATGATACTGACGGTGCAGAACGCGCCCGAGCGCCGCACCCAGGGCACGCCGCGTCCGCGCATCGAGATCAAGCCGCGCACTCCGGCCGTTCCAACTGGCCCCATCGTGCCGCGCAAGACCGCGATGAGCGCATTGACCATCCCCGCGCGCGACGCCGCCAGCCATCCCATCCTGACCACCACGCCGCCGCGCGCCGCCATCAACATGGGCGGTGGCGCCACGGCCGCCGTCTACAACTGGCAGCTGGGCGCCGTCGCGCTGGGCAGCACGCATCCCACGCTGCAGCATGACTTCTCCGCGCAGCTCAACCCCAACCGGCCGCACACGGTGTTCCACGTGCAGGTGACGGTGCAGCAGCCGGGCGAGGCGGCGCGCACCATCCAGCGCAGCGTCAGCGTGGCCAATCCCTACTTCCTGGCGCGCCAGCGCGGCGTGCTGCAGCCGCCGGTCGAGAGCAGCGATTTCAGCGCCCAGTTCATCGACGGCAGCTACCGCGCCAGCTTCGTCGTGCGCAATCCCGAAGCCAGCAACCTGACCTTGAGCAGCATGCAGCTGGAACTGGCCTATGAAGACAGCCCGCGCGAATTCGAACTGCGCCCGGCCACCGCCAGCGCCGTCGTGCTGAAGGCGCAGGCCGCGACCCGCATCGACGTCGTCATCCCGAAAGCGCAGCTGCCGAAGCAGGCCATCGCCTTCAGCGTGCACTATCGCGGCACAGCGCCGAATGGCCTGCCGGTGCGCGTCAGCGCGCACTTCGACCTGCCGCAGCACATGAGCAGGAAGCTGCTGGTCAAAGCCAACGCGCAGGCCTTGCTGAGCGACCTGGCCAGCCGCCAGCTGGTCGCCAATCCCGGCTTGATCACGCTGGACGAAGTGGCGCGCCTGGGCAGCTACGGCATGCTGCAAGCGGGCGTGAGCCGCATGCCGGCCGCACTGGCCAGCGCGCTGCAGCCGGCACACACGTTGACGGCGATGGAGAAGCACATGGAGCCGCCATTCGCGGTCGAGGGCCAGGAGTGCGATCCGTGGAATATGCCGGACCACATCCCCGACGGCATGTACTGCATGCCGACCCAGGAAAAACGCTGGATGCAGATGCCGCCGCGCTTCATGAACGCCAAGAAGGGCGACTTGATCCTCAACCCCAGCAACGGCAGCCTGATCTCCGCCGTGCTGCAGACGGTGACGCCGCCGCAGCGCTACTCGCACTCCGGCATCATGACCCGCAACCGCGACGAGATCACCCACTCCACCGCGTCGGAAGACCGGCTGATCGAATTCATCGGCAGCGACGGCGCCCGTCCCGACGTGCTCAAATACCTGTGGCCGGGCGTGGTCACGCAGACCGTCGAACACGCGGTCGACGGCGAGGACATGGTCGATCCCGAGACCGGCAAGAAGCACTCGATCGCCGGCTTCGCCACCATCGAATCGAAGCTGGACCTGGGCGGCGTGGCGCCGGAGATCGTGCCGGCCATGGTGGTCAAACCCGATCCGCTGAAGGAAACGCTGGAGATTCGCCAGACGCTGCACGGCATCGCCGATTTCGCCGCGCAGCAGGCCGGCAAGAGCCACTACCGCTTCTTCTGCTACACCAATCCCGCCATCGGCCTGACCGACAAGGCACCGGCCAGCGCCAAGTGGGCCGCCAACACCTTCCCGACCGTGTGCTCGTCGCTGCTGTGGATGTCGATCAGGCAGTCCGGCGTGCCGATGGAAGGCGGCATGCTGGAACAGAGCGACCTGGCCGCCGGCGCCGGCATCACGCCGTCCACGCCGGACGGCCTGTATCTCTACCAGTCGGACGAGCGCATCGCCGCCGGCGAGGTGCTGTACTCGAAGATCCACGAAATGGTGCTGGAGAGCGCCGGCTGGTTCGGCAACGCGCTGACCGACGCCGCCGACGATACCGCCAACCAGATGCTCAACGCCTTCGCCTCCGACTGGTGCGACACCGACGCCAAGGACTCCGACGCATGGCGCCACACCGGCGACGCCAACGCCGTCAGCCCCGCCAACCTGTGCTTCTTCGACGCGCCGCTGTACGGCTATTGCGAGCCGCTGATCTACCGGCCGGCGCGCTGGGAGGAAGTGACCATCTACAAATGGAAGAAGGTGGCGCAGACCGGCACGCTGCACGGCGTGGTGCATTACGAGGGCAAGCCGGCGGCCGGCGTCAGCGTGCAAATCTCGCAGAACCAGTTCACCCACACGGCGGCCGACGGCAGCTTCACGCTCACCGGCGTACCGGTCGGCAGCGTGCTGGTGACGGCCGAGAAGCAGGAGCTGCATGGCAGCGCCTCGGTGACGGTGGCGGCCAACCAGACCGCGAACATGACGCTGGACCTGCAGCCGCCGCCGCACTGGTTCCGCCGCCTGACCATCGACGGCTGGATGGCGACCACCGATTATGAATTCGCCGCCGCCGCGTATCCGCACAGCGTCGGTGATTTCTACAGCATCGCGCAACTGGGGCCGTCGTCCAGCACCCACGCGGTCAAGGTGTTCGACCAGGTGGCCGACGACGCGATGGGCCGCCTGATCCTGACGCTGGACCTGCTGGCCAATGACGTCATCCAGGTCAAGGCCACGCTGCGCTGCTACGGCGAGGGCTACGCCGACGGCGACAACTACCAGGAAGGCCATCTGGCGCCGTTCACCGTCGGGCCGAACAAGACCGGCACCTGGTGGATGTTCGTCGACGGCGACAACTACGCCGAGGCGCACTTCACGCTGACCAACAAGGTCGATCCGGTGTAAGCGGGGAAGCAAGGGGCGGCATGACCATGCCCGCCCCTTGCACCACGATAGTTGTCGAAATTTAAGATTTGTTCTTTTGGCATTCAGAATTAAACTGGTTGTTCCTGCGCAATCCGCCTCAAGGAACCGCCACCATGGCCTCACTCGCCAAGACCTCCCGCCCCGTCGCCCGCCTGATCGGCCGCAGCAGCGCCGTGCAGACGGTGCTCGACTCCCCTGCCACGCTGACCTGGATCGCCGCGCCGGCCGGTTCCGGCAAGACCAGTCTGGGACTGGAGTTCTGCCAGGCCGCCGGCCCCACCGTGGCCTGGCTGCGGCTGGACGAAGCCGACATCGACCCGGCCAGCTTCCTGCTCTACTTCGAACAGGCCATCGTCAACGGCGGCGTGGCGCCGGACTGGCAACCGCCGCCGCTGCTGCGCGAACACCTGCCGGCGCTGCAGGGCTACCTGCGGCTGTATGCACGCTCGCTGGGCGCGGCGCTGGCGCCGGCCAGCCGCATCGTCATGGACGACGCCCACCGCTGCCAGGACGCCCCCTTCTTCCGCCAGTTCCTCGAGACGCTGGCGACCGAGCTGCCGCCGGCCAGCAAGGTGGTGGTGCTGAGCCGCGCGCTGCCGCCGTCGGCCTGCGCGCGCCTGCTGGCGCACGGCGACATGCATGAACTGGACAGCGCCGCGCTGGCCTTCAGCCGCGACGAAACCGAAGTCCTGCTCAACGTGCTGGGCGTCGGCCACGCCGACACCGTCGCCGACAGCGTCTACAACTTCACGCGCGGCTGGGCGGCCGGCATCGCGCTGGTGGCCTCGTGGCTCAAGCGCCGGCCCGGCGCCGCGCTGGCCGCGGAGGATGTGCTGTCGGAAGCGATGGTCGGCTACCTGGCCGAGGAAGTGTTCAGCGCCTACAGCGACGAGGAAAGCGCCACGCTGCTGGCCGTGTGCTGGCTGCCGAACTTCAGCGGCGCGTGGGCGGCCACGCTGTCCGGCGCGCCGCACGCGGCCGACATCGTGGCCCGCCTGGCCGCGCAGGGAGCGCTGATCTACGAATATCCCGGCCGCCAGTACGCGCTGCATCCGCTGTTCCAGGGCTTCCTGCGCAAGTGGGCCGCCACCCGCATCGACGAGGCGCAGCGCCACGCCTGGATCGCCGGCTGCGTCGACACCCTGCTGGCCGACGGCAGCGGCGACGCCGCCATCAAGCTGGCACTGGAACACGGCATGCCCGAACGCGCGGCGGGCCTGATCGAAGCGCGCGCCGAGGCGATGCTGGCCAGCGCACGCCACACCACGCTGGCGCGCTGGATCGACGCCCTGCCCGAAGCGCATCGCGGCGCGTGGCACCACTACTGGCTGGGCCTCGCGGTGTTCATGAGCGACACCGCGCGCGCCCGCGCCGCGCTGCTCAAGGCGCTGGAGGCATTCACGGAGCAGAACCGGCCGATGCACCGCTTCCTGGCGCTGAGCGCCATCATCAGCTCCTACTTCTTCGACGGCGCCGCCGAACAGCCGCTGCGCGCCTTCCTGCAGCAGCATGTGGACCCGGCGCAGGACTACGACCAGCTGCCCGATCCCGGCCTGAAAGCCCACCTGACGCACAGCATGTGGAGCGGCTTGTTCATGACCGATCCCGGCCACCAGGACATGGACCTGTGGGAGCTGCGCGCGCTCGAAGTGCTGCGCCAGCCGGCCGATCCCACGCTGAAGGTGAGGCTGGGCGCGATGCTGGGCCAGCACTACTACCAGTCCGGCCGCTACGCCGCCGTGCGCAAGGTGCGGGTGCTGCTGGACGCGCTGCCGGAAGCTTCCGCGCTGCCGCCGTACGCGCGCTACCTGTCGCACCTGGTGCAACTGTACGATGCGCTGGTGGGCATGGACCACGCCCGCTTCGACGCCACCTTCGCCGCCTGCCGCGCCAGTTCGGAAAGCAGCGGCATCCGCATCATGGACGCGCACTATGTGCTGCTGTACGCCGCCTCCTGCCTGCTGCGCGGAGAACTCGACAAAGCCGCCGCCGCCACCACCGAGATCGCCGAGCAAACGCCGGCGCAGCACCACAACCTGGTGGCCCACCTGCAGCTGACGCAGACCTGGCTGGCCAGCTGCCGGGGCGACGGCCATGGCGCGCTGGAACACGCGCGCCTGGCGCACGAAGCGGCACTGCGCTTCGGCAGCATCCCGTATGAAGTCTACGCGCAGGCCGCCAGCTGCGTCGCCTACACGCTGCTGGACCGCGACCGCTGCGCGGCCGAAACGGCCGTCCTGCGCCGGCACGCCGCCGACTACAACTCGCCACTGGCCGCCACCTGGGCCGACCTGCTGGAAGCATGGCTGCTGATCACCGGCGCCGACGGCAAGGCGCAACCGCTGCAGCAGCTGCAACGCACGCAACCGGCGCAGCTGCTGCTGGCGCAGGAAAAGCTGCGCCGCGCGCTGTACCACTTCTCATCGCAGGGCAGCTACCTGACCTTCGCCACGCCGCACATCCTGCAGCCGCTGTGCGCGCACGCGCTGGCGGCCGGCCTCGTCCCCGACGCGGCCAACGCGCTGATACGCGCCTGGCGCCTGGCGCCGCCGGAAGACGCTGGCGACCACTGGCCATGGCCGGTGCAGGTGCGCGTCTTCGGCGGGTTCGAGCTGCGCATCGACGGCGAGCCTCTGCGCTCGCAAGGCAAATCCAAGCACCGCCAGCTCGACATCCTGAAACTGATCGCGGCCCACGCGCCGGCCAGCATATCGCTGGACCGCGCCGCCGAGCTGCTATGGCCGGACGCCGACGGCGACACCGCGCGCCACGCACTGGAGACCACGCTGTCGCGCCTGCGGACGACGGTGGGCGCCGGCAGCATCGTGCTGGAACAGGGAGCGCTGTCGCTGGCGCCGCAGCGCTGCTGGAGCGACACAGCTGCACTGGACCGCCTGCTGGCGCGCCTGCAAACGCTGATGCAGGAAAGGAGCGCCGCCGGCGATGCCGCCGCATCGCACGAAGCCCCGCTGCTGGCGGCGGCCACGCAGGCGCTGTCGCTGTACCGGGGAGAATTGCTGCATGGGGAAAGCGCGCCGTGGCTGTTGGCGCGACGCGAACTATGGCGCGGCAAGCTGGCGCGCGCGCTGGGTGAAGCAGGCCGCCAGCTGGCCCGCGCCGGCAACACCGCAGCCGCCGCACAACTGCTGGAACGCGCACTGGAGGCCGACCCGTACTGCAAGGCCCTGAGCACGGACCTGATGCGCATCCATCTGGACGACGCCAGTTTCGAGGAAGGCCTGGCGGTTTACCGGCGCTACCAGCGCATGGCATTGAGCGCGCTGGGCGCACCGGTGGCGCCGGAGATCGAAGCCCTGGCGCAGCAGCTGATGACATGCGCGGCGCAATCCAGCCCCGCCCATCACGCGGGCCAGGCCGGATCGAAGCGAGCTACATGATGTACTTCAGATGCGCGGCCGGGATGCCCATGGCCTTGGCCAATCCGGGATTGGCGCGCAGCTTCTGCTCCAGGCCTTCCATTACGGGCACCTCGTGCACATCGAGCCGCTCGGTGTGCGCTTCGGCGCCGCCGCCTTCGGTGCGGCGGCTGGCTTTCTTCATGTCCGGCGACACCTGAACCATCACGCCGCCACGTTCGCGAGTGGCGTTAAGTTGCGTACCGCTTTGGTCGGTGTGCACATTCAGGCCGGTGTAGCCTGCCTCACGCAGCAGGGCACTGATGTCGTTGGCCAGTTTTTGATCCTTATCCATTTTCATTTTCCTTTTAAGCTAAGAGCAGGCCGAGCGACGCATCGTTGCTGGCATCTTCCACGAAAGCGCCGGCGGTTTTTTTACCATCGCCGGGCAAGAAGTAAATATTGGCGAACTTGACGTTGGCGATGGCCGACGTCAGCGGCGGCAGCAGCGCCTGGATTTCCTTGCGTACCCCGGGCAAGGCGGCCTTCAGTCCATCGGAAGCTTTACCGGCGCAGAAAGGCGCACCGCCCTCGAACGAGAACCAGGTGCCGTCGATCGTCACATGCAGATGCTTCTGGCTGTCGAGGAACACGAACAGGAACACCGAAATGGTGCCGTCGATATCCGAGCAAGGGAAAGGCGTCTCGATATGAAAATCGAAATTGACCCTGGCTAGCATGTCGGAAGGTTTGTGCGCGGCAGGCGACTGGATAAAGTAGGGAACGTTAATCCACGGCGTGCCCTGCACGCGTAGGCCGCTGGTGAGCGAAGCACCGGCTGAAATCAGGTGCTTGGCGACCATGCCGACGTTGGCGTCGGTGTTAATCAGTTTGCCGAGATCGACCAGTTGTTCACCGCTGGGCCGATGGACCGTGAAGACGACACTGCCCGGAGGCGACTCGGTGAATATCTGATCGGCTGCGCTGACGGTATTCTGGCCGACGAACAGGCCGTTGAAGTACCCTTGTAAGAACGTATATGTGCTAGTGACTGACATGATGCTTTCTTCCTGTAGATAAAAGCGTCATCGATGGAATATCGACAACCGCAGGGAGAAAGTTAATCTTGTCGGACCCACAAATGACTTGCAAATGCCCGGGCAAGCTCGCGCCGCCGCGCACGCAAGCGGAGGTAGACTACATCCTCGACTAACGAAGGAGAGTGAAGATGAACAAAAACACGATCTGCCTGTGGTACGACCGTGACGCGGAAGAAGCCGCGCACTTCTACGCCAGCACCTTCCCCGACAGCGCGGTCGGCAAGGTGCACCGGGCGCCGTCCGATTTCCCCGGCGGGAAAGCGGATAGCGTATTGACAGTCGAGTTCACGGTGTGCGGCATCCCGTGCATCGGCCTCAATGGCGGCAAGGCCTTCAGGCACAGCGAGGCGTTCTCGTTCCAGATCGCCACCGACGACCAGGCCGAGACCGACCGCTATTGGAACGCCATCATCAACAACGGCGGCAGCGCAAGCGCCTGCGGCTGGTGCAAGGACAAATGGGGCCTGTCGTGGCAGATCACGCCGCGCGCGCTGACCGACGCCATGGCCAAGGGCGGCGACGTCGCCCAGCGCGCGTTCCAGGCCATGATGAAGATGGGGAAGATCGACGTCGCCGCGATCGAAGCGGCGGTGCGCGCCGCCTAAGCCTTCAAAAGCCCCGCGATCGCGTCCAGCAGCAGCGGTTCCTGGAAGGGTTTGCCGAAGTAGGCGTTCACTCCCAGTTGCAGCGCGTAGTTGCGGTGCTTGTCCGCGCTGCGCGACGTGATCATGATGATGGGGATGTCCTTGGTGCGCTCGTCGCCGCGCACGTTGCGCGTCAGGTCGAAGCCGTCCATGCGCGGCATCTCGATATCGACCAGCATCAGGTCAGGCCTGGCCCCTTGCAGCTGCTCCAGCGCGTCGACGCCGTCCTTGGCCAGCACGACGTTGTAGCCTTCGCGCTCCAGCAGGCGCTGGGTCACGCGGCGCACGGTCAGTGAATCGTCGACCACCATGATGGAACGCCCTTGCTGCCGCGGCGCCGCCGCGCCCTCCCCAGCCGCCCGCGCATAGTGCTGCTGCATCTCGGGATGGTGCGCCAGGTGCTGCGCCAGCGCGACCGGGTTCAGGATCAGGACAATGTCGCCCGAACCGAGCACCGTGGCGCCGGCGATGCCGACCATGCGCGCCAGCTGCGGCCCGATGTTCTTGATGACGACCTCGCGGTTGCCCAGCACCTCGTCGACGCGCACCGCCAGCCGCTCGTTGCCATTCTTGAGCATCATCACCGGCGCGGATCGCTGCGCCGGCGGTTGCGCCGCCGCGTCGCCCAGCAAGGCGGGCAGGTAGTGCAGCGCGGCCTGCTGGCCGTGCACCGGCACGTAGCCGTTGTGGTGCGCTTCGGTCAGCGCGGCGTCCTTCATCTGCAGCACCTGCTCGACCAGGATGGCCGGCAGCGCGTAGGTCTTGCCGCCCGCCGCCAGCAGCACAACCTGCGTGACGGCCAGCGTGAGCGGCAGGTGGATGGTGAAGCGCGTGCCTTTGCCGGGTTCGGAGAAGGTGTCGACGCGCCCGCCCAGCGCCTGCGCCTCGGACTGCACCACGTCCATGCCGACGCCGCGCCCGGACAATTCGGTCAGCGCTTCGGCGGTGGAGAAGCCGGGTTCGAAAATCAGGTCGGCGATCTGGACGTCGGTGGCTTCCTCGTCTTCCCGCAGCAGGCCACTGCTGATCGCCTTGGCGCGGATGCGCTCCAGATCGAGGCCGCCGCCGTCGTCGGTGAATTCGATGACCACCTCATTGCCCTGCTGCGTGACCTGCACCAGCAGTTCGCCGGTTTCGTTCTTGCCCGCCGCGCTGCGGGCGGCGCGGCTTTCCACGCCGTGGGCGATGGCGTTGCGCAGCAGGTGTTCGAACGGCGCGGCCATGCGTTCCAGCACGCTGCGGTCGATTTCCACCGCGCTGCCGCGTATGTCCAGGTTGACGCGCTTGTCGACTTCCTTGGCGCTTTGCCGCGCAACGCGGAACAGGCGTTCGGAGATGCTGGCGAAGGGCACCATCCGCACGCGCATCAGGTCGCGCTGCAGGTCGCGCGTGAGGCGCGCTTGCAGCATCAGGTCGTCGCCGGCGCTGTCGACGCTGCGGGTCAGGCTTTCATGGAAGGAGGCGACGTCGTTGACGCTTTCCGCCATCATGCGGGTCAGCTCCTGCAGGCGCGTGAAGCGGTCGAATTCAAGTGGGTCGAATTCGCGGTCGCTGGAGATCGACATGCGGGAGGCGATCTGCGATTCGGCTTGCATTTCGACTTCGCGCAGCTGGCGGCGCAGGCGGGTGAGGTTTTCGGAGAAGTCGAACAGCGAGGCTCGCAGGGTTTCGACTTCGTTCTCCAGCTTGGAGCGGGAGATCGATACTTCGCCGGCCTGGTTCACCAGGCGGTCCAGGATGTCGGCGCGGACGCGGACCAGCGGCGATTTGGCGCTCGCTTGCAGTTCGTCGGCGGGCGCCGGTGCGGTTGGCGCGGGCGCTGCGGCGGCGGGTGCTTCGGCGCTGTCCACGGCGTCCGCCGTGATGCCGTTGGTGCCGGCGATGGCCGGCTGGCCTGCCTCCAGGCTGGAGACGTCGGCGGCGAGGCCGGCGGCTTGCTGCAATGCGTCCGGATGCTGGAGCTGTTCGAACAGCAGCAGTGCGTGGTCGTAGTGGGCCAGCAGTTCGTCGAACGCCTGCGGCGTGGCGGAACCTGCGTGCACCATGTTTTCAATGTGCGTTTCGATTTCGTGGGCGTGCTGGCCCAGTCGCATCGCGCCGGCCATGCGGGCGCTGCCCTTCACGGTGTGCAGGAGGCGCAGCAGGCTTTGGGCTTGCGCGGTGTCGGCGGGATTGTGGTGCCAGGTGCGCAATGCCTCGCCCACCTGCGGCAGCAAATCCGCGCCCTCTTCCAGGAAGACCGGCAGCAGGTCGGCGTCCAATTCATCGTGGAAGATTGCCGGGGCGGCGGTCAGGATTTCCGGTTCGGCCGGCGGGAGTTCGATAACTTCGGCCTCCAGCAAAACGTCGCCGCCGGGGATGAGTTCCGGTTCCTGCTCCAGCGCAGGTTCCGGTTCTGGCGCGAGGACCGGCGGTTCGGGCTCCGGCTCGGCGGCTGCGGGCTCGGGCTCGGGCTCGGGCTCGGGGGCCAACTCCAGCACAGGGGCTGGCGGCGCGGGTTCAGGCTCCGGCTCGGCGATCTTGAGCGGCGGCTCGGCGAAGGCGTCGTCGAAGGCGGCGTTGAACAGATCGTCGATGTTGTCGTCCGCGCGCGCCTCGACCTTTTTCGGCGCTGCTTCGCGCACGGGCGCCTCCGATTCCGGCACGCTGCCGCTGAGCGCTTCGAACGCCTCGCGGAACAACCTCTCCATCGCCGACTCCACCGGCGCGGATGTGATGTCGTGCATCGTCTCCGCGACCAGATCGTCCAGCCGCGCCTCGATATCGTTGCTGGCCGCTGGCGGGGCGGCCTCCAGCTCCGCGCGCAGGTCGTGCAGCGCGGTGATCAACTCCGGCTGCGCTGCCGGCATATCGCCGGCAGCAAAACTCTGCAGCATCTGGCGGATGCGCTCCATCGTAAAGTCCAGCAAATCATGCTGCACCTGGTCGAGATGCGGCGCGGGCGGCAGCAGCGCCTGCAGCGTGGACTCCAGCGCCAGCGCCAATTCCCGCAAGGCCTTGAAGCCGACCGTGCCGGACGTGCCGGCCAGCGTGTGCGATGCCTGCAACGCCTCCGCGTTGACCGGCCGGCGCGGTTCATGGCGCCATTCGCCGAAGTCCTGCGTGAGCAGGCGAACCAGTTCGTCCGTCTCGTGCAGATAGATGTTGTACAGCGGCAGAGGGATCTCCAGATCGCCAATATGCTTGACATTGTCGTCGCGCGGCACCGCCGGTGTGATGGACGGGAAGTCGATGACGTTGCCATTGGAGACAATCGCCGGCGGTGGCTCGAATGCTGGCGGCGCTGGCACCGGCGGCGGCTCGGCCGCCTCCGCGACTACTTCCGCTTCGGCTTCGGGCACCAGCGATGGCGCTGGCACCACCGCATCGATCGCGAACTCGCCGCCCTCCTGCACGCGCGCGGCCGCAGCGACCAGCGCATCCGCATTGCGCGCCGAGATCCCGGCCGCCACCAATTCCCCGACCCACGCGCCCATCTGGCGCGCCGCCTCGTTCAGCAAGTCAAACAGGGCATCCGTTGCCGGCCGCGCCTCCGCCAGCCATACATTCATCACGCGTTCGATGGCATGCGCCGCGTCGGCGAACTGGCTCAGGCCCACCATCCGTCCGCTGCCCTTCAGCGTATGGAAAGAGCGCCGCAGCATGGTCAAATTCTCCTCGCTGCCCGATTCCGCGCGCGGCTTGGCCAGCGTGGCATCGATAAACTGCAGCACCTCCCCGGCCTCGGAGATGAAGATGTCCAGCAGCTCCGCCTCCACCGCCGCATCGCTGCTGGCCGGCGCGGGCGCCTGCGCCGGCATCGCCACGGGAGCCGGCGCGGGTACCTGATCCTCCAGCACCGGTATCGACTCGGAGCCGGCCATCTTCTTGAACGGCACCGAACGGAAAGCGCCATGCGCTGCGTCGAACGCGAATCGCTCACGCGCGCCGGCCGCGTTCTGCGCCAGCATGTCGACAAAGAAGCCCAGCGCGCCCACGTTCTGCGCGATATCGTCCAGCGCCTTCGGCTCCAGCGATGGATCGCCTTCGCCCGCCGCCAGCGCCTGCACGGCAGCCTTCACATGCTGCGCCGCCTTCGTCGCGTCTTCCTGATCGAGGATGGACAGCGCGCCCTGCAACTGGTGCAGCACCGGGTCCAGCTCCGTCAGCGACGGCCGCTTCGACGGGTCGACGTAATACTCGTCGAGCACCTTCTCGACCTGGCGCAAGCCGGCCTTCATCTCCATCGCCAGCGCGACGACGGTATCGTCCTGCCGCATCTGCTGCGCCAGGCCGCTCTGCCACTGCGCCGGCTCCGGCGGCGTGTCGCCGGCCACCAGCGCCAGCAAGCGCGCGCCTATCGTGTCCGCGTGCGCCGCGAAATCGCCCGGCAGGTGGCGGATCTGTTCCAATCCATGTTCTGCGAACAGCAGCGCGGTCGCCATCTCCAGCGCCAGCTCCTCGCTGCGGCCGGCCGAGATGGCGGTATGCGCCACGCCGGCCAGCTGCCGCAACAGGATGCTCAGTGCCGGCAGATCCAGTTGGTCGCACGCCTCGGCCACATCGGCCAGCGCGCTGCCGAACGCCGCGTCCAGCGCCGGATCGATCTCCGCGCCGGCGAGCCGGTCCCAGCTCGCCTTGGCCCGCGCCATGCCAGCCTTGGCGCGCTCCAGCGCGTCGAGGTCGATCTGGCCGTAGCGGCAGCGCTCATAATCGGCCGGCACCAGGCCGTCGAGCGCGAACACGCGGCGCAGCTCCAGCACCGTCTCCGATGACGATGCAGGAACAGCGGCGATGAAGAACAGCGCGTCGCGCAGCATCGCGTCCGGCTGCGCGGCGGTGCCCTGGCTCAAGCGGCGTATCTGCAGATTAATCAACCCGAACAACTGCTTCACGTACAAGCCGCCCGCCAGTTCGCCGTTGGCGACCAGTTCCGCGAAGGCCTGCATCGCCAGCCAGAAGGTGCGCGCCCTGGCGTCCTGCTGGGCGGCGGCGACCAGCTTCACGGCCTCCAGCAACGCGGCCGCATGCTCCCGCTGCTGCGCCGCCTCGGTGCTCTTCAGGTAGGGCAGCAGCGATTTCTCGAAGCGCTGGCGGAACGCCGTGTAGTCCGCTGCGGCGGCCTCGCCGGCCGGTGGCGCCGCCACGCTGCGCGACAAATCGGGATAGAACAGGTCCGCCGGATGGACGCGCTCCGCCCCCATCATCTCCTGCACCGCGCGGTAATAAGGGAACAGCTTGACCGGCTGCGACGGCGCACCCTCCAGCAGCTCCTGCAGATACTCCACCAGCGCCTGATACAGCTCCGCCAGCGTCTGCGCATGGTCGGTGCTGCATTTGAGGGTGCCGGCCTTGAAGCGGTCCAGCGCCTCCTCGGCCACCTGCGTCATCAGGCCCACGCCGTCCACGTCCACCATCATCAACGCGCCGTGCGCCTGGTGCAGGTGCGACCGCGCGTGCTGCAGCTGGGTCGCCTGATCCTCCGGCGCCCGGCCGCCGGCTTCGAACAGGGCGGTCTTCGAGCGTGCCAGCGACTCGCGGATTTCCACCATCACCCACGACAAGGGGCCGGTATCGAACTGCGGTTGCGGCGGATTCGGAAAATCAGTTGTGGTCATGCTTGCCTCGGCCTTTCAATGATGGGCGGTTCAGGACGCGATACGGAATCGCGCCACCGAGTTTTTCAATTCCTGCGCCAGCACTGACAGCTTATGAATCGATTGTGCGGTTTGCTGGGTACCGTCCTGCGTTTGCTCGGTCACCGTCAAAATGTGTTGGATGTTCTGCGCCACGCCGGACGCCGACGTGGCCTGCTGGCCGGTGGCCATCGAGATGCCGGAGATCAGCTCGGCCAGGCGGTTCGACACCTGCGAGATGTCGTTCAACGCCGCGCCGGCCGCGTCGGACAGGCGCGCGCCTTCGACCACGCCCTGGGTCGATTTCTCCATCGCGGCCACCGCGTCGTGCGTGTCGGTCTGGATGGTGCGCACCAGCGCGCCGATCTGCTTGGCCGCTTCGGCCGAGCGTTCGGCCAGGCGCTGCACCTCTTCCGCCACCACCGAGAAGCCGCGTCCCGCCTCGCCGGCCGACGCGGCCTGGATCGCCGCGTTCAGCGCCAGAACGTTGGTCTGCTCGGTGATGTCGGAAATCAGTTCGGTGATCTCGCCGATCTCCTGCGACGATTCGCCCAGCCGCTTGATGCGCTTGGACGTGTCCTGGATCTGCTCGCGGATCTCGTGCATGCCCTTGATGGCGTTCTCCACCGCCGTCGCGCCCTGCTGCGCCGCGGCCACCGACTGGCGCGCCACATCGGCCGATTCGCTGGCCGAACGCGACACGTCGGTAATCTCGTTGGCCATCTTGACCACCGTGGCCGACGCGTCCTGGATCTCGCGCGACTGCTGCTGCGACGCCAGCAACAGGTCGCTGGAGATGCTCTGCGCGTGGGTGGACGCCTTGGTCACCTGTTCGGCGGTGGCGGTCACGCGGCCCACCAGGCCGCGCAGCTCTTCCACCGTGTAGTTGACCGAGTCGGCGATGGCGCCGGTGATATCCTCGGACACCGTGGCCTGCACCGTCAGGTCGCCGTCCGCCACCTCCTGCAGCTCGTTCATCAGGCGCAGAATCGCCGCCTGGTTCTGGTCATTCATGGCCTTCGCCTCTTCCTCCTTGCGCTGCGATTGCTGGCGCATGGATTCGGCTTCCTGGCGGCGGCGGTCGGCGCCGCGCGTGCGGTTGTAGGAATCGACCAGCAGCACGCGGCCGATGGCCGCCGCCGAGACCAGCGTGAGCATGCCGCCGGCCACCATCAGCCAGAAGGTCAGGCCCAGCGAATCCTGGTCTTCGCGGTAGGCCTGCTGCAGCACCGACAGGCGCTGGCGCAGGGCCTCGTTGTCGTTGAAGATCAGCTGTTCGGCGTTCTTGGCGGCGCTGAATTTATCCAGCTTGTCGAGGATGGCCGTCACCAGCTTCTGGTATTCCTCGAAATCGTTTTTCAACGCGGTGAATTTCTCGCGCAGGTCCGGCTCGCGCACGGCCGCCAGTCCGAGCGGCGCGCTGCCGTTGAGGAAGCCGTCGACGGTGTTGCGGAACACGGTGGTGTCGCGGCCCAGCTGGAAGGCGGTCTGCGACGTGATGCCGCCGGCGGTGAGGAACTCGCCGGCGCCGTGGCTCATGCGCTGCGTGAGCATGGTCAGCTTGCCGAGCGCCGCGATCTCGCGCGCCGAGCCGCCGCGCTGCACCTTGAGCGCGGAAATGTCCTCGGTGCGGTTGAGCAGGGCCGGCGACATGTCGTTGATCTTCTTCAGCGTCTTATCGACGCCGCTCAGGTCCGCCTTCAGCAGCAGGATGGTGCCGGCCGCGATATCGGAAGGCCCCCACTGCTTGCGGGCCGAAGCCACGACGGGCGCCAGCGCGGCGATCGGCTCGCCGATCTCGCGGCCGTGATAGCGGCCCCCGCGCGTCATCAGCACGAAGTCGTTGTTCAATTCCTTGCGGCTTTCCTCCAGCTGGCGGAAGCCTTCCGCGCTGCCCTGCACCGCGTTCGGCGCGGCCTTGCCGATGCGCTGCGAGTGCATCAGCGCATCGCTGGCGACCTGGGTCTGGGTCGAGCGGTTGGCGCTGTGGATGGTGTTCAGGGCCACGAACAAGGCGCTCAGCGCCAGGCTGACCGCCAGCGCCGTCGACAGGATGCTCAGCTGGCGCTGCGCCGGCAGGTGGCCGATCAGCGGCAGCCTGAAGCCGGCCCCCGGCTCGGCCGGCGCCACTGGAGCGCCGCCACGGCGGCCCAGCGCATCGCGCAGGCGCAGTGGCGCGGCGCTGTCCGCGACGGCGGCGGTACTGTCGCCAGCGGCGGTGCTGTCCGGCGGCGGCATCGGCATCGGCGCCGCCACAGCGCCGGTGTGCAAAAACTGCGAATCGCCCGCTTCGCCAAATTCCGAATTCGCTGCCATGTCCGGCGCGGCTTTGCGGTCGCCCCGCGAGAAAAACCCCATCTTGAAAGCCATTACACCCTCTTCGGATTAGTTGCGATCTACTCCAGTATGCCGCCCTTACAAACCAACCTGCAGAAAACGCGATTCACGCACCAGCTGCGCCAGGTCGATGCGGGTCCATTGCTGTCCCTCGCCGTCGGTGTAGTGCTGGTGGTTCCATTCAGGTCCGGCATCGGCCGGCGCTTCCAGCGCCTGCATGTCGGCCAGCTTGCGCAGGCCCAGTACCCGCTCGGCCAGCAGCGCGCAGTTGAAACCCAATGTGGGGGCGAAGGTGATCAGGCGCCGTTCCGCCGCCGCCGCGTCGCCGGCGGCCAGGCCCTGGTAGCGCGCCAGGTCGATCACGCCGGTCAGGTTGCCGCGGATATTGGCCAGTCCCTGATACCAGTCCTGCGCCAGCGGCACCGGCGTGACCGGCTGCAGCGGCACGATTTCACTGATCTGGGTCAAGTCCAGCAGGCACAGACGCCCGCCTATCAGCACGCCGAGCTCACGGCCGCCCGCCGCGGCGCCGGTTTTTGCGGCCTGCATGCGCTCCAGCAGCTGCACCTGATACTGGCGCAGGCGGCTGCGGCGTTCCGGGCCGGCCGGGGTGGATGGGGTGTCGGGCGTCGGGCCGCTCATCGCTTAGCCGGCGGCAGACAAAGCGGCGATCTTGGCCAGCAGTTCGGCCGCGTCGACCGGCTTGACCAGGTATTCGCGCGCGCCCTGGCGCAGGCCCCAGATACGGTCGGTCTCCTGGTCCTTGCTGGAGCAGATAATCACCGGCACATCCTGCAGGTCGGGGTCGCGGGAGATCGCGCGGGTGACCTGGAAGCCGTTCGCGCCGGGCATGACCACGTCCATCAGGATCAGCTGGGGTTTGTCGGCCTTGATCTTGGCCAGCGCCTCCTCGCCGTTTTCGGCGGTCGAGACGGAGAAGCCGTTTTTGACCAGGATGTCGGTCAGGTAGTAGCGCTCCGTGGGCGAATCATCGACGATCAGAATTCTTTGTATGGCCATGGTGTTCCCCTGAAGCTGGCTTATTCTTGTGTGGAGACGCCCGCGCCGCCGGTATGCTCGCGCACCGCGGCCAGCAGGCTGTCTTTGGTAAAAGGTTTGGTGAGATAGGCGGCCGATCCGACCATGGCGCCGCGCGCGCGGTCGAACAGGCCGTCCTTGGACGACAGCATCAACACCGGCGTGGCGTGGAATTTGGCGCTCTTCTTGATCAGCGCGCAGGTCTGGTAGCCGTCCAGGCGCGGCATCAGAATGTCGCAGAAGATCAGCGCCGGATGGTGGTCGCTGATCTTGGCCAGCGCGTCGAATCCATCCTCGGCCAGCACCACCTGGTAGCCGGCCTGGGTCAGGAAGATCTCGGCCGAACGACGGATCGTGCTGCTGTCGTCGATCACCATGATTTTCAGGGCATTAGCATGCGGCGTGGTCGTCGTCATAATCGGTTCGCTGGTATGGTGGCTACACCATAGCATAGGCAGGCGGCGGTTGGCGCGATACTAGCGATGCGCCAGTCGTCCGGCGCGGCGTATCAGATGGCTACCATCTCGAAATCGTCCTTGCGGGCGCCGCATTCCGGGCAGCTCCAGTTCATCGGCACGTCGGCCCAGCGGGTGCCGGGGGCGATGCCTTCGTCCGGCAAACCGGCTTGCTCGTCATAGATCCAGCCACAGATCAGGCACATCCAGGTCTGGAACTCCTGCGTTGTTTCATTGCTACTCACGTTCTGCCACCCTTCAATCAAGTAAAATGCTGAATTAGGTATCTTAATCTACCCGCCGTGCAAAACCAAACTTCTCCTCTCATATTAAGCTTCGGTGCCGCCGATCCGGCCGGAGCGATCGGTGTCCAGGCCGACCTCGCGGTATTTTCCGCCCTCTCCTGCAACGGGCTGGCGGTGACCACCGCGTTGCTCATCGGCGACAGCGCCCGCGTCGAAGACGCCCAGGACATCGATCCCGACTGGGTCTCGGACCAGGCCCGCGTGGTCCTGGAAGACATGACCATGGCCGCCTTCAAGGTCGGCGCGGTGACCAACATCGAGCAGGTGGCGGCCATCGCCGAGATCCTGTCCGACTATCCCGACGCGCCGCTGATCCTCGATCCGTTCAGCTCACGCCTGCCCGATCCGGCCGACGCCGACGAGGCCGAGGAACTGCTGACCGCCCTGCGCCAGCTGCTGGTGCCGCAGGCCACGCTGCTAATGCTGTCGCAGGTGGAGCTGGGCCGGCTGGCCGAAACCTGGCGCGAAGGCGCCGACGACACCATGGAGTCGGACGTCGAGCACCTGCTGGCCCTGGGCTGCGAATTCGTGCTCGTCACCGGCACCCAGGCCGGCACGCCGCAGGGCGAGACGGCCGCGCCGAACACGCTGGCCAACACCCTGTTCGGCGCCGACGGCATGATCAGCCACGACGCCTGGCAGCACATGGCCGGCCCGTTCCTGGGCGCCGGCGGCACGCTGTCGGCGGCGATCACCGCCTTCATGGCGCGCGGCGCCGACGTGCCGGAAGCGGTGACGGCGGCGCAGGAATACACCGTCGGCGCGCTGGCCCATGCGCAGCGCTACGGCATGGGCAAGTTCATCCCGAACCGATTTTTCCATCTGCACCAGGCTTTACCAACTTGATACCGAAGATGCCATCATGACCACGACCTCAAAAAACGACCAGCTGTTCGAACGCGCCCAGAAAACCACGCCCGGCGGCGTCAACTCGCCGGTGCGCGCCTTCCGCTCGGTGGGCGGCACGCCGCGCTTCATCACCCGCGCCGAAGGCCCGTACTTCTGGGACGCTGACGACAAGCGCTACATCGACTACATCGGCTCCTGGGGCCCTGCCATCGTCGGCCACGCGCATCCGGTGGTGGTGAAGGCGGTGCAGGAGGCGGCCGCGCGCGGCCTGTCGTTCGGCGCGCCGACCGAGGGCGAGATCGTGATGGCCGAGGAAATCTGCCGACTGGTGCCGTCGATCGAGCAGGTGCGCCTGGTCTCGTCGGGCACCGAGGCGACCATGAGCGCGCTGCGCCTGGCGCGCGGCGCCACGGGCCGCGACAAGATCATCAAGTTCGAGGGCTGCTACCACGGCCACGCCGATTCGCTGCTGGTCAAGGCGGGCAGCGGCCTGCTCACCTTCGGCAATCCGACGTCGGCCGGCGTGCCGGAGGACTTCGTCAAGCACACGATGGTGCTGGACTATAACAACGTGGCGCAGCTGGAGCAGGCCTTTGCCGAATACGGCGACGACATCGCCTGCGTGATCGTCGAGCCGGTGGCCGGCAATATGAACCTGATCAAGGCTTCCGAAGCCTTCCTGCAGGCGATGCGCGCGCTGTGCACCAAGCACGGCGCGGTGCTGATCTTCGACGAAGTGATGTGCGGCTTCCGCGTGGCGCTGGGCGGCGCGCAGCAGCTGTACGGCATCAAGCCGGACCTGACGGCGCTGGGCAAGGTGATCGGCGGCGGCCTGCCGGTGGCGGCCTTCGGCGGCAGCGCTGAGTTGATGTGCAAGATGGCGCCACTGGGCGCGGTCTACCAGGCCGGCACGCTGTCGGGCAATCCGGTGGCGGTGGCGGCGGGCATGACCACGCTGAAGATCATCCAGGAGCCGGGCTTCCACGAGAAGCTGAGCGCGACGGCGGCGCGCCTGGCGGCCGGCCTGACCAAGGCGGCCAAGGACGCGGGCATCGTGTTCTGCGCCGATTCGATCGGCGGCATGTTCGGCCTGTACTTCAGCGAGACGCCGCCAAACAACTACGCCGAGATGATGGCCGGCGACCGCGCGCGCTTCAATGTGTTCTTCCACGCGATGCTGGATGAAGGCGTGTACTTCGCGCCGGCCGCGTTCGAGGCGGGCTTCGTCTCGGCGCAGCACAGCGACGCGGTGATCGACGAAACCATCGCCGCCGCCGCGCGCGTGTTCAAGAAACTCGCGGCTTAAGCTTCGTCTTCCTCGTCCTCTTCGGAGGACTGGATCACGCCGGTGTTGAAGTTGTACTCGAACAGGTCGCCGTAGCGGCCCCACTCGATGGCGACCCGCAGCGCGCGCTCGGCTTCCTCTTCGCTGAGCGTGAAGCGCAGCAGCTTGAGGAACAGGTCCTCCGGCAGGTCGCCCGACTTGTCCTGTTCCAGGCCGTGGCAGATGTAGGCGATCAGCGGCACATGCTCCAGCAGCTGCTTGCCGAAGATCTCCTGCCGCTCGGTGTTGGTGGCCGCCGCGTACCGGCCGCCCAAGTCGGTCAGCAGGATGTCGCCGTTGGTCAGGTAGGCAAAGCCCAGCAGGATCAAACCGTTCAGCACTTCCAGCAGCTCGGCGTCGGTCAGCTCCGTTTCTTCGGCCAGCTGCGGCAGGTCGGCGCGGCCGGAGAACGGTTCCTCCGACAGCAGCTCCACGATACCTTCCATGTGCGCGATGTCGGCCTGCGGCAGGCGGTCGCCCAGCTGCAGCTTGACCTCCTTCTCGCTGATCAGGCCACGGCGGCCGGCGCCGGCGGTCATCAGCTCGTACACCTTGTCGATCAGCTGGCGCACTTCCGGCCCCTCGGCCTTGCGCGGCTGCGGCAGCGATATCGGCAGCTCGGCGCGCACCCGGCCAGGATCGCTGGCGAAGATCAGCACGCGGTCGGCCATCATCACCGCTTCCTCGATGTTGTGCGACACCACCAGGATCGCCTTGGTCGGGATCCGGCCGGACTGCCACAGCTCCAGGATCTCTTCGCGCAGGCGCTCACCGGTCAGCACGTCCAGCGCGGAAAACGCCTCGTCCATCAGCAGCACTTCCGGCTCCATCACCAGCGCGCGGGCGATGCCGACGCGCTGGCGCATGCCGCCCGACAGCTCGCGCGGCAGCGCGCCCTCGAAGCCGGACAGGCCGATCAAATCGATCACCTTCTCGGCGCGCTCGGCGCGTTCCTCGGCCGGCATGCCCTGCGCCTCCAGTCCCAGCTCGACGTTCTTTTGCACCGTCAGCCACGGGAACAGCGCGAACGACTGGAACACCATGCGGATGCCGCGCGCCGTGCCGTACAGCGGCATGCCGCGATACAGCACCTGGCCCTCGTCGGCCTGGATCAGGCCAGCCATGATGCGCAACATGGTCGACTTGCCGGAACCGGATTGGCCCAGCAGCGCGACGATCTCGCCTTCATGCAGCGTGAAGTCCACGCCTTCCAGCACCGCGCGCGCGGAGCCGTCGGCGCCGCGGAAATGCTTGCCGACCGATTTCAATTCGACGATAGGAGTGCTCATAATTCGATCTCAATACTAGAAATGCAGCCGGCTCTCGGCCATGGTGTACAGGCGGCGCCACACGAAGTGGTTGAAGCCCATGACGAAGACGCACATGATACCGATGCCCAGCGCGATGCGCGGGAAGTCGCCGGCGGTGGTCATCTCCTGAATGTAGCTGCCGATGCCGTGCGCCCGCAAGGTGGTCGAGCCCCAGCTGACGCATTCGGCCACGATGGCGGCGTTCCACGAACCGCCGGTGGCGGTGATGGCGCCGGTGACGAAGCTGGGGAAGATCGCCGGCAGCAGGTAGCGGCGCCATTTCAGCCAGCCGGTCAGGCCGAAGTTCTTGGCGGCGTGCCGCAATTCGGTCGGGATGGTGGAGGCGCCGGCGATCACGTTGAACAGCAAATACCACTGCGTCCCCAGGATCATCAGCGGCGACAGCCAGATGTCCGGGTTCAGGTGGTAGCGCACGATCAGCACCACCGCCACCGGGAACACCAGGTTGGTCGGGAAGGCCGCGAGGAACTGCGCCACCGCCTGCGTGCGCGAGGCCCAGCGCGGGTTCATGCCGATCCACACGCCGACCGGCACCCACACCAATGAGGCCAGCGCCAGCAGCAGGATCACGCGCGCCAGCGTGTACAGGCCAAGCACGAACACATGCCCCACTTCGGTCCAGCCGACTTCCGTGCGGATGAAGTGGCCCAGGCTCCACAAGGCATAGAACACCACGGCGGCGATCACCGCGTCCCACACGCGCTGCGGCACCAGCGACGGCTTATCGCGGCGGGCGCGGATCGAGGTGCCGTCGTGCCCGAGGCGGAACAGCGCGATGGAGCGCGACAGCATATTGCCGAACCATTCGACGATGGCCTGCGTGCGCTCGGTGCGGCGCAGCCAGGTGAGCAGCCACGATTGCTGGGCGGTGTCGCTGCCGGTCTCCTCGAAGCGGAATTTGTCGGCCCAGGCCAGCAGGGGGCGGAAGAACAGCTGGTCGTACATCAGCACCCCGACCAGCATGGCGCCGATGGCCCAGCCGATGGCGCCCATGTCGCTCTGGGCGATGGCCATGGCGATGTAGGAGCCGATGCCGGGCAGCTTGATGTCCTGGCCGGAGACCGAGATCGCCTCCGACGCCACCACGAAGAACCAGCCGCCGGACATCGACATCATCATGTTCCACAACAGGCCGGGCATGGCGAACGGCAGCTCCAGGCGCCAGAAGCGCTGCCAGCCCGAGAGCTGGAACACCTGCGCCGCCTCCGACAGTTCGGCCGGCACGGTGCGGAAGCCCTGGTAGGCGGAGAACGCCATGTTCCACGCCTGCGAGGTGAAGATGGCGAAGATGGCCGCGCACTCCACGCCCAGCAGGCTGCCGGGGAACAGCGCGATGAAGGCGGTGACGGTGATCGACAGGAAGCCGAGGATGGGGATCGACTGCAGGATGTCGAGCATCGGCACCAGCACTTTTTCGGCCAGTTTGTATTTCGTGGTGAGCGCGGCGAACACGCAGGCGAACACCATCGACGCGCCCAGCGCGATGAACATGCGCAGCGTGGTGCGCAGCAGGTAGTAAGGCAGGTAGCTCGGGTCCAGCGACAACGGCAACGCCTGGCCGACCTCGTACGGGCGCACCATTTGCTGGCTGCCATAGGCGATCAGGACAAAGATCGACAGTACGATGGGCAGCAGTGCCCAGTCCCAGCGGTTGCCGCCGGCTTCGACCACCTGGCGGGGGAAAAATTGCCGTTTTTTGCTCATTATTGTGGGCTTTCTTCGGCCAGAATAACCGAGGCGAGTGACCGGAGAGTGACACAGGCCGCCATTCTAAAGGATTACGGTGGTGAATTTATTACGAGCGTGAAAGTTGGTGACTATTTGTGTCCATTATTACAGGCATAATAATGTGACTATCGAAATAACATTGCGCGTTATGAAATTGATCGCTGAAAAACGTTCCAAGACGGATAAATACGACGTGCTGCGTTTCGTGCGCAACAACGGCAGCTGCACCGACACGGTGATGCCGCGCCAGGGCATTTTGCCGCACGATCTGCTGCATTACGTGGTGGAATCGGCCTTGCCGCTGCGGCACGGCTTCCTCAGCCTGCTGGCGCGCGGCGCCGACGCGCAGTTCGTCATGGAGGCGGTGCATGACGCGTCCAACAAGGATGTGGAGACCGAGGCGGTGCAGGCGGAAGCGATCGTCGAGGGGTTGCAGGCGCAGTTGTGGTCGGGCGCGTTCGACGAGCAAGCCTTCCTGGCCGGCGCCGCCTCGGCCTGCACGGCGCGCGACAAGCAGCCGTTCGACTTCAGCAAGGTCGGCATCGACATCAAGGCGGCGCTGTACGACCGCGCGCTGTCGCTGAACGAGAAATGGTCGACAGCGCCCTACTTCAGCACCCTCTCGCTGGAATTCAGCCCGCAGCCGGTGTGACGCTTACTTCAACCAGCCACGGCGGCGGAAGTACCAGAACGGGGCGATGGCGCTGGTGATCATCAGCACGATGGCGAACGGGTAGCCCAGCTGCCATTCCAGCTCCGGCAGCCACTTGAAGTTCATGCCGTAGATCGAGGCGATCAGCGTCGGCGGCAGGAAGGCCACGCTGGCCACCGAGAATATCTTGATGATCTTGTTCTGGTTGATGTTGATGAAGCCGACCGTGGCGTCCATCAGGAAGTTGATCTTGTCGAACAGGAAGGACGTGTGGCCGTCCAGCGATTCGATGTCCCGCAGAATCTGGCGCGCTTCCTCGAACTGTTCCGAGTTCAACAAGCGCCCGCGCATCAGGAAGCTGACCGCGCGCCGCGTGTCCATCATGTTGCGGCGGATGCGGCCGTTCAAGTCTTCCTCGTGTGCGATGGCGTTCAGCGCGGCGGCCGCGTCCTGGTCGGTGAACTCTTCCTGCAGCACCCGGCCGCTGACTTCCTCCAGGTTCTGGTAGATGCCTTCCAGCGCGTCGGCCGAGTATTCGGCGTCGGTCGCGTACAGGTCCAGCAGCACGTCCATGTAGTCGGCGATCGAGCCCGGCCGCGAGCGCGCGCGCATGCGCACCAGGCGGAACACCGGCAGATCATCGGTGTGCACCGAGAACAGCATCTTGCGCGCCAGGATGAAGGCCACCGTGACGATGCGCGACGGGCCGTCCTCTTCCTCCAGCAAAAAGTCGGTGCGCAGGTGCAGGTCGCCGTTCTCCGCCTCGTAGTAGCGGGCCGACGCTTCGATGTCCTTGACCTCGTCCTCGCCCGGCAGGGTCACGCCGTAGATGGCCTTGACCCATGCGCGTTCGTCGTCCGTCGGGTCGGTCAGGTCGACCCAAACAGGCTCGACCTTTTCCAGGTCTTCGCGACTGTCGATGGGAACCTGGTTGAGCCGGCCATTCTGGAGAACGAAAACATTAATCATGGGTACGCGAGCCTTCTGGAAACAGCGCAAGTGTACCCGCAAAGCCCCCGCCGAGGCCAGCCTGCCATGCGGTATTTCAGCCTAGCGGGTCGCTTTTTCTATCATTTTGTCGGTGGCCGACTGCGGGGCCGAGTCCGCGGGGTCCGGCTTGGGCACTTTGGGCGCTTCGATGCCGCGCGTGTCGATGGCCTTGACCACTTTTCCGTCCTTGCAATCGACGTCCGACAGCACGGTCTTGCCGTCGATGACGCACTTGCGCAGCACGCCGGCCGGCGCGGCCGGGACGGCAAGCGCAGCCGAGGCAGAAGCGGAGGCGGCCGGCGGCGCCTTGCCGGTCAGCTTGCCCAACCCTTCGGCAAAGAAGTTGCGCTCATGGCGGGCCGACATCAAAAACGCCATCGCTATCGCCGCCAACGAAGCCATGATGATGGCCACCTGTATCAGTCCGAGTCCACGCTGCTTGTGCAACATCGCTGCCTCCTAGGGTAGTTCCGCCGATCCCATGCGGCGCAGGATCACGCCGGTACGCCGCGCCAGATAACCCGAATCGCGGTGCTTGTCGAAGAAGCGCGGATTGGGCAACATCACCGCCAGCTTGGCCGCCTGGGCCGCGCCCAGGTTGGCCGCGCTGACGCCATAATAATGCCGCGCCGCCGCCTCGGCGCCAAACGTGCCGGTGCCGAACTCCACCACGTTCAGGTAGATCTCGAAGATGCGCTCCTTGTCCATCAAGGTTTCCAGCATGTAGGTGATGATCAGCTCCTGTCCCTTGCGCACATAGCTGCGCGAGCCCGACAGGAACAGGTTCTTGGCCAGCTGCTGGGTGATGGTCGAGCCGCCCGACACCACCTTGTGTTTCTTGTTGTTCTTCTCGTAGGCCTTTTGCAGCGCGTCCCAGTCGACGCCCTCGTGCTCGGAAAAGTTGGCGTCCTCGGAAGCGATGATGGCGCGCTTGAGGTTGGTCGAGATGCGGTTGTACGGTACCCATACCTGCTGGATGTTGGCGTTCGGGTTCTTCTCGCGCAGCGCCGCCTGCTGTTCGCGCATGAAGCTGGTCATCGACGGGTTATGGTCGACCCACCACCAGATCTGCAGGAAGAAGTACAGCTGCACCGCCAGGAACAGCAGCACCGGCAGGATGAAGATCCACTTCACCCAGCGCCATTTGCCCGCCTTGGCCGCGCTCACAGCTTGGCCCGCAGCGATTGCAGCACGTCGGCCGTGGCCGGCTGCACGCCGCGCCACAGGCTGAACGCCTCGGCGGCCTGCTCGACCAGCATGCCCAGGCCGTCACGCAAGCGTGCGCCGTGCTGGCCGGCGAACTGCAAGAATACCGTGGGGGAGGCTCCGTACATCATGTCCAAAGCAAGCGCGCCCGGCGCGAACACCGACGGCGACACCGGCGGCAGCTCCGCGCTCAGGCTGGCCGAGGTGGCGTTGATGACGATGTCGAACGCGCCCTCGATGTCGCCGTAGCCGCAGGCCGACACCACGCCCTCGCCGCCCAGGGCGGCGAACTGCTCCGCCAGCGCCTCGGCCGTGGCCACGGTGCGGTTGGCGATGACCAGCTGCGCCGGGCGATGCTCCAGGATCGGCAGCACCACGCCGCGCGCCGCGCCGCCCGCACCCAGCAGCAGCACGCGCTTGCCGGTGATCGGCACGCCGGCGTTGTTGACGATGTCGGCCACCAGTCCCGCGCCGTCGGTGTTGTCGCCAACGATGCCGTCCTCGGTGAAGTGCAGCGTGTTGACGGCGCCGGCCGCGCGCGCGCGGATGGTCAGCGCCTGCGCCACCTTCACCGCGTCCAGCTTGAAGGGCACGGTGACGTTGGCGCCCTTGCCGCCCTCGGCGATGAAGGCTTGCACGGCGGCGGCAAAGCCGTCCACCGGCGCCAGCCGTTTTTCATAGGTCAGTTCCTGCCCGGTCTGGGCCGCGAACGCGGCGTGGATCTCGGGCGATTTGCTATGGGCAATCGGATTGCCGAATACGCAGTAGCGGTCCATCAACGTCCTCCGCCGCTTAAGTCGGCTTGTAGTTTGTCTTCGCGGGTGAATTTGAAAGTCGTGACGATCACCCACAGATCGTCCCTGTCGTTCGACAGCATATTCGGCGGGAACTTGCCGAACGGCGCGGACCGGCGCACGATGCGAATCGCCGCCTCATCCAGCGCCGCGTTGCCGGAGCTGCGTTCGACCTTGATGCCTTCCTTGTCGTAGATCGTTCCGTCCTGGAATACAGGGATCGACAACATCAATTGGCCATACAGTTTGCGGCCATTCTGCTGCGGAAAATTCAGCGTACCGATGTCCTCGATCCGCTTCTGCATCGTCTTGTAGTAGTTGGCGTAACCAACCTCGCGCGTGCTTGGCGTGATCAGGGTCTTTTTGGGGCGCTTGTTCTGGTCCTCTATCGTCTCGCTGATCTCGGCCACCCGGCGGGCGATCGCCTTGCTTGACTCCAGCAGGTCGGCGCCGGTCGACAGCGGATCGGGCTTGGTCTTTTCCGTGACCGGCGGCGCGGTGAACGGAATCTGCTTGGCCGCCTGCGTCAGCAGGTTGCGCTGCTTCTCTTCCAGCTCGGCGATGCGGCGCTTGGCAGCCTTGATGCTGTCGCCCGTTTCCATCTTGCGCATGTCGGGCAGCGGCGATTTGGAACGGCCCTTGTCGACCGTGCCGCCGCCGTCCAGGTTGGCCTGGGCCAGCGCGTCGGCCTTCAGCGGCGCCTTGCTGTGCTTGGCGTTGACCAGGATGACTTCCAGCCCCGGATCGGTGGCTTGCACCGGCGCCGGCTTGGGCGCGACAAAGTGCACCGCGAGCAAGGCGCCATGCGCCATCAGCGACAGGCCGATGGCGAGGTACAGCAAGCGATTTTCTTTGAAAGACTTCACGCGAGGCCGGCGGGTAGAAAAGTTAGGGCTGATTTTACGTCAAAGCAAGCGCGGGGCTGCGGGTTTTATTCCGCCGCCGGCTCCTCGGCAGCGGCCTCGACCGCCACTTCCGGTGCGTCGACCGCTTCTTCCGGCGCGTCGGCCACTTCCTCGTCCTCGTAGTCCAGCTCGGCATCGGCGGCCACCGTGTCGGTGGTCGGGATTTCCAGGATGCGGGCTTCGATGGTCAGGTCCACCTCGTCCCAGCGCAGGATGTCCAGCTTGACCTGGGCGCCGCGCGCCACCTGCGGCATGCCCGGCAGGCGGATGATCAGCGGGATATCGACCAGGCGCAGCACCTCGTCCTTGAGCACCACGGCCTCGACCTGGCGCGCGTCCTGCTGGCCCAGCCAGCGCAAGCACCAGTAGCGTTCCATGTTGGACTGGTGGTCGCCATACGCCGCGTACGCCGCGTCGAACTGCGACACGATGGCGAACAGGTTGGCGTCCTTGTGCTTGAAGTGCGCGACCAGCGGCGCGGTCACGCCGTGCTCGGCGCAGGCCAGGATCTGCCACTGGTTGACCAGGTCGGTGTAGCGGCGCAGCGGCGAGGTGCTCCACGCGTACTGGTCCACGCCCAGGCCCTGGTGCGGCGCAGCATGGGTCAGCATGCGCACCTGCATCTTGGCGGCCCAGCCGCCCACGCCCTGGCCCTGGCTACGGTAGATGCCCGGCACGCCGTGGTCGTGCATCAGCTTGCCCCAGGTGCTGTTGGCGAAGATCATCAGCTCGGCCACGATCTTGTCCAGCGGCGCGCCGCGCTTGCGGCGGCTGACCGTGACCACGTCGTCTTCCACGTAGAAGTTGAAGTCCACGCGGTTGTTCTGTTCCGGCTTCAGGCCGAAGCCCTCGCGCTTGACCATGCGCGCAGCCTCCAGCACCTGCGCCCATTGCCAGATCAGGCCCAGCGATTCCTTGTGCGGATAGTCGCCCTCGCCGCTGGCCAGCGTTTCCTCGTTGACCAGGTCGTCGAGGTCGTTGTGGCGCAGGTTGTTCGCGATCGGCACCATCTCGGCGCGGGTCTCGGTGGCCAGCACCGACCAGTCGGCCGGGTTCAGGGTGGCGTACAGCGACAGTGCCGGGCAGGTCTTGCCCTCGGCCAGCGTGAACGCTTCGACGATGGCGTCCGGCAGCATGGTGATCTTATCGCCGGGCATGTAGACGGTGGACATGCGCGCGCGCGCCATCTTGTCGACCGCGTCGTCCGGCTGGATGCCCAGGCCCGGCGCGGCGATGTGGATGCCGATCTTGACGTTGCCGTCGTCCAGTTTGGTGACGGAGAAGGCGTCGTCGATCTCGGTGGTGGTGACGTCGTCGATGGAGAACGCTTGCACGTTGGCCAG
This sequence comes from Duganella vulcania, assembly GCF_009857655.1. Taxonomy (NCBI): domain Bacteria; kingdom Pseudomonadati; phylum Pseudomonadota; class Betaproteobacteria; order Burkholderiales; family Oxalobacteraceae; genus Duganella; species Duganella vulcania. Next base: position 21,163 of record NZ_WWCX01000007.1, on the reverse strand, counting down.
CGGCAGATTGGTCGGCGGCACCGGCACCGGCACGTCCGGGAAGCCGGCGCCGCGCGGGAAGTTCTCGAACAGGAACTTGGCCATGTGCAGCGCCTTGGGCGAGGCGATGCCGCCGGCCGCCAGCATCAGCCGCTGCGGATTGGTGTGCAGCTCGTTGCAGGCCGCTTCCAGCGCCTTGTATTCGATGGAGTTCTTGTCCGGCTTGAACAGCAGCTGCATGACGATGTTTTGCATCGCGGCCGGCAGCTTGTTGGCCTTCAGCTCTTCCACGTACGCGGCCTGCACCAGCGCCTGCTGTTTCTTTTTCTCGATGCCGGCTTGCGCGGCGCGCAGCGATTGCTCGGGCGCGGCCTTGTAGCGGCCACGGCCCTTCTTGTAGAAGTAGATCGGCGCCGAGTGCAGGCTCAGGATCAGGCCGGCGGCTTCGGCCGGCAGCGGCGCGTGGCCGAAGTATTCGGCGCCCAGCTCGGCGAAGCCGAATTCCTCCTCGCCCGCCACTTCCCACAGGAAGTCGAGGTCGATGTCGGCCGCGACCGCCTTGGCCTGTTCCATCAAATCCGTCGGCGACGGCTTCTCGTACTGCAGCAGCACGTCCTTGATCTTGACCTTGGTGCGCTTGCCGCTGGCCATTTCAACCTGGTAGGCCTCGCCAGCTTGCGACATCATGGAGCCGACCTTGAAATCGCCGGATTCTTCGAAAAATAGATTCATTGCTAGCTTCTGTTCGTTGTTATTAGTTTCAATTCCAGCACGGAGGGCAAAAACACTTCCGTCACCAGCAGGGTACCTTGACGGCGCCGATATAAACAGCGCCGTGCATACAATATGAGCTCTTGCGGGCCGTCCAGCCCGAGCGCCCTGCGCGCGCGCTGCGCCAGGGGATGCCCTTCCCGCAATCTTGCAAATTCCAAAACACCACGCCGCACTTGCGGGTCGCCAAACAGGGTCGTGCCCAGCGAGCGTTCGCCCAGCGCGCTGAACAGCGGCCAGTCCGCGGCCGTGGCCGACATCGGCACCACCGTGTGCGCGAACACCGCAGGCGTATTATCACACCGCAGCAGCACTTCCCTCTCCCAGACGCGGCCCGGCCGGTGCATGCCGATCGCGGCGGCCTCGTCCGACAGGCAGCGCGCCGTGCTCTGGTGCAGGCATTGCACGCGGAAGGCGCGGCTATGCGCTTTCAACTTGGCGGTCAGCGAACCGTCGGCCGTCAACCACTGGCGGTAGCCCGGCGGCGCGTTCAGCGCCAACACGTGCGGCTGCCATTGCGTCTGCCGCAGCGAGGGGGTACGTATACGCGCGCGAATTGCCGCCGTCACTGATGCGCCTCGATACCGCAGAATTCCAGTACAGACTCCACATAGTCGGGGAACTCGGAAATGCCGTGGTCGCTGCCCTCGATCACGTGCTGGCGCGCGCCCGCATAGTGCGCCACCATGTCGCGATAGTCCAGCACTTCGTCGCCGGTGGCGGCGATCAGGAAGTAGCGCTCCTGCCGCGTGACCGGGTTGACGGCCAGGGCGCGCAGCTCCTCGATGTACTCCCGCTTGAACTCGAACGGTTCGTCGGAATGGAATTGCGTGGTCACGCCGACGTGCTGGTCCAGGTCCTTGAGCGGCACGATGGCCGGGTTCAGCAGCACGGCGCGGCAGCCGATGCGCTCGGCCAGCCACGTGGCGTAGTAGCCGCCCAGCGAGGAACCAACGATGGTCAGCTCGCTGGGCGGCACGCCCTCTATTAAAGAGAGCGCCAATTCCATCGCCAGCTTCGGCGAAGCCGGCAGCTGCGGGCAGATGAACTGGTCCGACAAGCCCAGTGCCGCCATGCGCTCGGCCATCACGCGTGCCTTCATCGACTTCGGCGACGAGCGGAATCCGTGCAGATAGAGGATCATCGCGCCAGCGCTTCCAGTATCTTGTTGTGCACGCCGCCGAAGCCGCCGTTGCTCATCACCAGGATCTGGTCGCCCGGCCGCGCGGCCTGGACGATGGCGGCCACCAGGGCGTCGATGTCTTCATACGCGCTGGCGAGCTGGCCCAGCGGCGCCAGCGCGTCGCCCAGGCTCCAGCCCAGCGCCTGCTTGCTGCCGTAGCCGAACACCAGGTCGGCGTCGCACAGGCTGCCCGGCAGCGCATCCTTCATCGCGCCCAGCTTCATGGTGTTGGAGCGCGGCTCCAGCACGGCCAGGATGCGCGTTTGTTTGCCGATCTTCTGGCGCAGGCCGCCGACCGTGGTGGCAATGGCGGTCGGATGGTGGGCGAAATCGTCATAAACAGTAATATCGTTTACCACGCCGCGCACTTCCATGCGGCGCTTGACGTTCTCGAAGGTGGCCAGCGACCTGGCCGCCTGCGCCACCGGCACGCCGACGTGGCGGGCGGCGGCGATCGCGGCCAGCGCGTTGGCGCGGTTGTGCTTGCCCGTCAGCTGCCACGCGACATGGCCGGCCACTTCGCCGCCGAAAATCACGTCGAAGCTGCCGTCATCGTATTCCTTCATCGCCCAATCGGCGCCCTCGGCGCTGCCGAAGCCTTCCTTCTCGCTCCAGCAGCCGCGCTTGAGCACGCGCTGCAGCGAGGCCTCGTCGGCGTTGTAGATGACCCGGCCGATGCCCGGCACGGTGCGCACCAGGTGATGGAATTGGGTTTCGATCGCGCCCAGATCGGGGAAGATGTCGGCGTGATCGTATTCCAGGTTGTTCAGGATCGCGGTCTTGGCGTGGTAGTGCACGAACTTGCTGCGCTTGTCGAAGAAGGCGGTGTCGTACTCGTCGGCCTCGATGACGAAGAAGATCGAGTCCTTGTCACCCTGCATGCGGGCCGACACGCCGAAGTTCATCGGCACGCCGCCGATCAGGAAGCCGGGCGCGTAGCCGGCGTCTTCCAGTATCCAGGTCAGCATGGCCGAGGTGGTGGTCTTGCCGTGCGTGCCGGCCACGGCCAGCACCCACTTGTCTTTTAATATGTGGTCGCCGATCCACTGCGGGCCGGAGACGAACGGCAGGCCGCGGTTCATGATCTCCTCGATCAGCGGATTGCCGCGCGAGACGACGTTGCCGATCACGTACAGGTCGGGGTTGAGCTGCACCTGTTCCGGGCCGAAGCCCTGGATCAGCTCGATGCCCTGGGCTTCCAGCTGGGTACTCATTGGAGGATAGACGTTGGCATCGCAGCCGGTGACGCGGTGGCCGGCTTCTTTTGCCAGGACAGCCAGGCCGCCCATGAAAGTGCCGCAAATGCCGAGTATATGAATATGCATGGTGATCAAGACGACGAATGAATACGGGATTTTACCCGACCTGACGCCCTTTTCCCGGTTCGGAGTATTATCTCGTCCATGACGTCCAATGCCACCGAAGAAGTCCTGCTGCTGCGCGCGGAGATCGCCGCGGCCGCCGCGCGCCTGATCGCCCAGGACGGCCACGACTACAATACCGCCAAGCGCAAGGCCGCCAGGCAGATCCTCGGCGACACCCAGCCGCCGCTCAACCTGTTGCCGGACAACGCACAGATCGAGGCGGAAGTGCGGATCTACCAGTCGCTGTTCCACGCCGACACCCAGCCGGCGCGCCTGTTCCGGCTGCGCACGCTGGCGGTCGACATCATGGACGGCCTGTCCGCCTTCCAGCCCTACCTGACCGGCGCCGTGCTGAACGGCACGGCCGGCCCGCACGACGACATCCACCTGCAGCTGTTTGCCGACAGCGCCAAGGAAGTGGAAATCTTCCTGCTGAACCGCAACCTGCAGATCGACATCTCGGAAACCCCGCACTTCAAGGGTCCGCGCTACGGCGCGGTCGAGACGGTCAGCTTCATGTGGCACAAGGAAGGCGTGCACGCTGCCTTATATGAGCTGGACGACCTGCGCGGCGCCGTCAAGACCCGCGCCGACGGCAAATTGATGCGCGCCGATATCGCCACCGTGCGCGCCCTATTAGTTAACAGTACTCACGAAAACCAAGACCCATCCATATCATGAATCAAAAACATCTCGCCGCCTACGTCGTTGTCGCTTTGTTATTTGCCGCCTCCGGCGCCTATGTCGGCATGCATAAAAAAGACCAGGCATCGCCGATCTCCACCACCCAGCCGGCCGGCGTCACCGGCCCCGTGAACGACTTATATAAGCAGACCCTGCCGGACGCCAAGGGTGTCGCGCAGCCGCTGGCCCAATATAAAGGCAAGGCCATGCTGGTCAATTTCTGGGCGCCGTGGTGCGGCCCGTGCGTGCAGGAGATGCCGGAACTGTCGGCGCTGGCGGCCGGAGAAGAGGGTAAGAAGCTGCAAGTTATCGGAATTAGTATAGATTCGGCAACAAATATCGCCGAATTTAACGACAAGTTCAAAATCACCTATCCAGTCTTCGTCGCTGGCATGGCTGGCACCGACCTGTCGCGCGCCTTCGGCAACGGCGCCGGCGGCCTGCCGTACACCGTCCTGATCGGCGCCGACGGCCAGGTCAAGAAGACCTATCTGGGCCGCCTGAAGTTTGACGAGCTGCGCAAGGACCTGGCAACTCTGTAAATAGTTTTACAAGTTTTTTTCTCTTGCCAATGCCGGCAGTTGGCGGCAAAATGCGGAACTTTCGCGGAAAACGGTCCTGAACCATGGCAAAAAACCTCCTACTGCTCAACGGCCCCAACCTGAATTTGCTGGGTAGCCGCGAGCCTGAGGTCTACGGCGCTAGCACTTTGGCCGACATCGAACACGCAGCCCAGGCGCAAGCCCAGGCAGCGGGCGCGAGCTTGTCCTGCTTCCAGAGCAACCACGAAGGGGCGCTGATCGACCGCATCCATGCTGCCAGAACGGAAGGCGTGGACGCCATCGTCATCAACCCGGGCGGCCTGACCCACACCAGCGTGGCCTTGCGCGACGCCTTGGCGGGGGTGGCGATACCGTTTGTTGAAGTGCATATTTCGAATATTTACCAGCGCGAGACGTTTCGCCATCACTCATTTCTTAGCGCGATCGCTATAGGTGCTATTTGCGGACTGGGTATCGAAGGATATCGGTTTGCCATCGACTTCGTCCTTAAAAGGCGATAATCTACGCGATCTGCGCGCAATTTCGCGCGGTTCCCGCCCACAAGGCGCACCGCTCACACTTACATAACAAAGACATTCCTGGGGGTTACATGGATTTACGCAAGCTGAAGACCTTGATCGATCTGGTCGCGGAATCGGATATCGCCGAACTCGAAGTGACCGAAGGCGAGAGCAAAGTACGCATCGTCAAGTCGTCCGCCATGCCGCAGAACCAGATGGTGATGATGCAGCCGCAAGGCATGCCGCAATACCACGCCGCCCCGGCGCCAGCATCCGCACCAGCCGCCGCAGCAGCGCCGGTCGCAGCCGTCGCCGCCGAGCCGACCGGCCATGTGGTCAAGTCGCCGATGGTCGGCACCTTCTACCGTTCGTCCTCGCCAGGTTCGCCGGCGTATGTCGAAGTGGGCGCCACCGTCAAGGAAGGCGATACCCTGTGCATCATCGAAGCGATGAAGCTGTTGAATGAAATCGACGCCGACAAGTCCGGCACGATCACCCAGATCCTGGTCGAGAACGGCCAGCCGGTCGAATTCGGCCAGCCGCTGTTTGTGATAGGCTAAGACCGGCCTGCGCCCTCCCCATCGGTGACGGGCGCGCCGGCTTGGTCCGCATTCCCTCCTCTACCTGACGTTACCGGCCCTGCCGGTGCTCACAGACATACGCGAACCTATCATGTTTGAAAAAATCCTCATCGCCAACCGTGGCGAAATTGCCCTCCGTATCCAGCGCGCTTGCCGCGAACTGGGCATCAAGACGGTTGTGGTCCACTCGGAAGCAGACAAAGACGCCAAATACGTCAAGTTGGCGGATGAATCGGTGTGTATCGGTCCTGCGCCGTCGACGCTCAGCTACCTGAACATGCCGGCCATCATCAGCGCCGCCGAAGTGACGGACGCCGAAGCGATCCACCCGGGCTACGGCTTCCTGTCGGAGAACGCCGACTTCGCCGAGCGCGTGGAAAAATCCGGCTTCGTCTTCATCGGCCCCCGCTCCGAATCGATCCGCATCATGGGCGACAAGGTCTCGGCCAAGCAAACCATGATCAAGGCCGGCGTGCCGTGCGTGCCAGGTTCGGAAGGCGCGTTGCCGGACGATCCCAAGGCGATCGTGCAAATTGCGCGCAAGGTCGGCTACCCGGTCATCATCAAGGCGGCTGGCGGCGGTGGCGGACGCGGCATGCGCGTGGTGCATACCGAGGCGGCCCTGATCAACGCCGTGGCGATGACCAAGACCGAAGCCGGCACCGCCTTCGGCAATCCTGAAGTCTACATGGAGAAGTACCTGGAAAATCCGCGCCACGTGGAAATCCAGATCCTCGCCGACGAACACAAGAACGCCGTCTGGCTCGGCGAACGCGACTGCTCGATGCAGCGCCGCCACCAGAAGGTCATCGAGGAAGCGCCAGCGCCGGGCATCCCGCGCAAGCTGATCGAGAAAGTGGGCGACCGCTGCGCCGAAGCCTGCCGCAAGATCGGCTACCGCGGCGCCGGCACCTTCGAGTTCCTGTATGAGAACGGCGAGTTCTACTTCATCGAGATGAACACCCGCGTGCAGGTGGAACACCCGGTCACCGAAATGATCACCGGCATCGACATCGTGCAGGAGCAGATCCGCATCGCGGCCGGCGAGAAGCTGCGCTTCCGCCAGCGCGACGTGATGCTGTCCGGCCACGCCATCGAGTGCCGCATCAACGCCGAAGACCCGTTCAAGTTCACGCCGTCGCCAGGCCGCATCACCTCCTGGCACGTGCCGGGCGGCCCCGGCGTGCGCGTCGACTCGCACTCGTATGCGGGGTATTATGTACCGCCGCACTACGATTCGATGATCGGCAAGGTGATCGCCTACGGCGCCACCCGCGAGCAGGCGATCCGCCGCATGCAGATCGCGCTGTCGGAAATGGTGGTCGAGGGCATTTCGACCAACATCCCGCTGCACCGCGAGCTGATGGTCGACGCCCGCTTCATCGAAGGCGGCACCAACATCCACTATCTGGAGCAGAAGCTGGCGGACATGCCGGACCTGCATAAACTGAGTTTGAGTAACAAGGCGCCACAATAATGAGCTGGACTGAAATCGTCATCGAAATCGCCCGCGACCACGCGGAAGCACTGTCGGAAGCGCTGATGGACGTGGGCGCGCTGTCGGTGTCCGTGGAAGACGCGGACGAAGGCACCGACGCGGAAAAGCCGCTGTTCGGCGAGCCGGGCATGGAGCCGACCGAAGCGGCATGGGAACACAGCCGCGTGGTCGCCCTGACCAACGAAGATGACGACCAGGCCGTGATCGTGGCGGCCGCGGCCGGCCAGATCGGCCTGGCGGCGCTGCCCAAGTTCACCACCCGCAAGGTGGAGGAACAGGACTGGGTGCGCCTGACGCAGTCGCAGTTCGCGCCCATCCATATCGGCAAGAACATCTGGGTCGTGCCGAGCTGGCACGAGGCGCCGGACGCCAACGGCCTGATCCTGGAACTGGATCCGGGCCTGGCCTTCGGCACCGGCTCGCACCCGACCACCCGCCTGTGCATGGAGTGGCTGGAAGCGAACCCGGCGCCGGGCAAGACCGTGCTCGACTACGGCTGCGGCTCCGGCATCCTGGCCATGGTGGCCAAGAAGGTCGGCGCCGGCGAAGTGGTCGGCGTGGACATCGATCCGCAGGCGATCGAATCGGCGGCCGACAACGCGCAGCGCAACAAGTGCGAGATCGAATACTTCCTGCCGGACAGCTTCGCGCAATCGCAGCACGCGACCCAGCGTTTCGACATCGTGGTTGCCAACATCCTGTCGAGCCCGCTGAAGCTGATGGCGCCGATGCTGTCGGGCCGCGTGGCCGATGGCGGCGCGCTGATCCTGTCGGGCGTGCTGGCGCGCCAGGCCGAGGAAGTGGCCGCCGCGTACGCACCGTTCATCAAGCTGGGCGTCTGGGCTGAGCAAGACGGCTGGGTGGCCCTGCATGGCCGCCTCGGCAGCGACGTGGTTCCAGCGGCGCGCTAACCACAGCAATGGCGCTCGCCACCAAATGCCCCCACTGCAACACGATATTTCGGGTCGCCCATGACCAGTTGAAATTACGTGGGGGCATAGTGCGCTGTGGCTCCTGTAATGAAGTCTTCGATGGCAACGCGGCCCTGCTGGAGCCGCTGGCCGCGCCCCCCGCGGCGCCCTCCCCGTCCCCGCTGCCCGAACCCACGCCCTTCGACCAGAAGATGGCCGCGCTCGATACCCGCGCGGCCGAAGTGCTGGCCGGCGACACCGCCGAACCCATCTACACGCTGGAACTCGACGCCACGCTCGACACGGCCGAGGCCGAGGCGCACATCGCCGAACCCGAGCCGGACGCTGCCGAGACCCACGTCCCTGAACCCGAGCCGGACGACCAGCGCTACGACGACGAACCGATCGCCACCACGCTCGCGCTGCCTGCCGAACCGGCCAGCTTGCCGCCCGCAGTGGAAGAAGCGCTGGATCTCGATCTCGACCTTGATGTAGAGCCCGAGCCGGAGGCCGAGCCTGCGCCGGAAGCCGCGCCAGAGCCAGCCGCCGCCATCGAGCCGCAGTGGGACACCGAAGCCAGCGAAGCCGCCGCCGCCGAACCGCAAGCCGACGCCGAGCCGCTCGAAGACGCGCTCAGCATCGAAGCGATGTCGGACGAAGAACTGGAAGCCGCGCTGGCCGCCGAGCTGGCCGTGATGGAGCAGCACATCGCCCCGCCGGAAAGCGAAGCCGAGCCGGCGCCCGACGACGCCTTCACCTCGGTCGCCGCCAGCGAGCGCCGCGAGCCGACGCTGGACGACATGCCGGCCGCCGCCGCGCCGCAGCCCAGCCTGGCCGAACGCTTCAACGAGCTCGACGATGTCGACGAGGAAGCGCTGGTGCACCTGTCGTCGGCAGGCTTGGCGGAGGCCCAGTCCGCCCGCGCCCCCACGCATGTGCTGGCCGAACCGTTCGCCGAAGCGGAAAGCGACACCGAACCAGAACCCGGCGAAGCCGAAGAACCCGGCTTCGTCAAGCGCGACCGCCGCCGCCAGAAGTTCGGCAAGGCCGCCACCATCGCCATGAGCCTGGGTTCGCTACTGCTGCTGGCCGCGCTGGCGGCGCAGGGCCTGACCACCTTCCGCAACCAGATCGCCGCCGCGCTGCCGCCGCTCAAGCCGGCGCTGACCGCAGCCTGCAACGCGCTCGGCTGCAAGATCGAACTGCCGGCGCAGATCGACGACCTCAGCATCGAACAGGGCGAACTGCAAACCCTGAGCGACACCACCTTCTCCTTCACCACCCAGCTGCGCAACCAGGGCAGCACCGCGCAAGCCTGGCCGCACATCGAACTGGTGCTGGACGACGCCAGCGACAAGGCCGTGCTGCGCCGCGTGTTCACGCCGCGCGAATACCTGGGCCCGGACGTCGCGCTGGACAAGGGCTTCGCCCCGCACACCGAACAATCTGTCAAACTGTACTTTGAACTGAGCCAGCTGAAAGCATCCGGCTATCACATCGCAGTCTTCTACCCTTAAGATCCATCATGACTCCAACCTCCCTGATTTGCGGTTCGATCGCCATCGACACCATCCTGCAATTCCCCGGCCGCTTCGACAGCATCCTGCTGGCCGACCAGCTGCACAAGGTCAACGTCTCCTTCCTGGCGCCGACCATGCGCACCGAGTTCGGCGGCTGCGCGCCCAACATCGCCTACAACCTCAAGCTGCTGGGCGGCGACCCGCGCATCGTCGGCGTCATGGGCCAGGACAACGCCGCCTACATGGAACGCTTCCGCAAGCTGGGCCTGTCCACCGACAACATCCTGGTCAAGCCGGACGCCTACAACGCCCAGTGCTTCGTCACCGCCGACGAGGACAACAACCAGATCAACGCCTTCCACCCGGGCGCCATGTCGTACGCGCACGAGAACGAGGTCGCCAAGGCCGGTCCGGCCGCGATCGCCATCATCTCGCCGGACGGCCACCTGGGCATGCAGAAGCACGCGGCCGACCTGGCCAAGCTGCAGATCCCGTTCATCTTCGATCCGGGCCAGCAGCTGCCGATGTTCAACGGCGCCGAGTTGATCGCCTTCATCGACCAGGCCACCTACGTCACCACCAACGACTATGAAATCGAGCTGCTGATGGACCGCACCGGCCTGACCGTGCCGCAAATCGCCAGCCGCCTGGAAGCGCTGATCATCACCCGCGGCGAAAACGGCTCGGAGATCTACACCGGCGGCCAGCGCATCGAGATCCCGGCGGTGCCGGTGGCCGAGGCGGTGGACCCGACCGGCTGCGGCGACGCCTACCGCGCCGGCCTGCTGTTCGGCATCACCAACGGCTGGAAATGGGAAACCACCGGCCGCCTGGCCAGCCTGCTGGGCGCGATCAAGATCGCCAGCAAGGGCGCGCAGAACCACAAGCCGACGGCCGCCGAGATCGCCGACCGCTTCGAAGCCGCGTTCGGTTACCGCTACTAAGCCGCACGGCGCAAAAAAGCCCCGCCTGCACCGGGCGCGCTCTCGAAGCGCGCTCAGGCAGGCGGGGCTTTTTTACGTCGGGTCAGCCTGGATCAGCGTCCGCTGAACAGCATCCCCAGCACCAGCAGCGCGATCTGCAGCAGGATCAGCGCCACCAGCAGCGACAGGTCCAGGTTGCCGACCAGCGGCACCACGCGGCGGATCGGCCGCAACAGCGGCTCGTTGAGCGCGCGCACGAACGGCGCCAGCGGCGCATGCGGATTCACCCAGCTGAAGATGGCCTCGACCACCAGCAGCGCCATGAAGCCGTACAAGATCCACTGCAGGAAACGCTGGCAGGCCATCAGCAGCACCAGCGGCGTGGTCCAGCCGGCCAAGTACATCACCGAGGTGGCCAGCAGCACGATCAGGAAGGCGCCGATCAGGCTGGCCCAGTCGTAGCCGCCCACGCCGGGCACGATGCGGCGCAGCGGGCGCACCAGCCAGTCCGACAGCTGGAACGTGAATTGGGCCACCGAAGCCGGTGGGCGGACGCGGATCGCCTGCATCCAGAAACGCAACAGCAGAGCCCCGCCCAACAGGGTGGCGATGGCGTCGACAATCAACACGAGAATACTAAGCACGAGTCCCTCCAAAAAAAAACCGCTGTGTGATTGTCTCACACAGCGGCCCATTGCCTCAGCAGGCATCCAAGCTATTTAATTAGCTAGGACGGGTGCTGGTTGGGAACGGCCATGCTGCGGCCGGTGCCAACACGGTTTTTGCCGCGGGAGCGGCGGCCGGAGCTGGAGCGGCTGGCTTGGCGACAGCTTCCTTCTTCGGTGCTGCAGCCTTTTTCGGCGCGGCTTTTTTCACAGCAGGTTTCGCGGCGGCTGCCACGACTGGTGCTGCGGCTGGTGCAGCGGCTGGAGCGGCTGCCGGTTTAGCGGCGGCTTTCTTAGCGACTGGCTTTTTGGCAGCCGGCTTGGCGGCTGCTTTAACCGGCTTTTTTGCTGCTGGCTTAGCCGCTGCCTTTGCAGCCGGTTTGGCTGCTGCTTTTACCGCTGGTTTTTTGGCGACAGCTTTTTTAGCTGCTGGCTTGGCGGCAGCTTTAGCTGCTGGCTTGGCTGCTGGTTTAGCGGCGGCTTTTTTTGCTGCTGGCTTGGCTGCTGCTTTTTTCGCTGCTGGCTTGGCTGCTACTTTTTTCGCTGCTGGTTTGGCTGCTACTTTTTTCGCTGCTGGCTTGGCGGCGGCTTTGGCTGCTGGCTTGGCTGCTGCTTTAGCGACGACTTTTTTAGCTGCTGGTTTAGCGGCTACTTTTTTCGCTGCTGGCTTGGCTGCTGCTTTTTTCGCTGCTGGCTTGGCTGCTGCTTTAGCGACGACTTTTTTCGCTGCTGGTTTGGCGGCTACTTTTTTCGCTGCTGGCTTGGCTGCTGGTTTAGCTGCGGCTTTTTTAGCGACTGGCTTGGCAGCGGCTTTTTTCACTGCTGGCTTGGCTGCTGCTTTTGCTGCTGGCTTGGCTGCTGCTTTGACTGCTGGCTTGGCAGCTGCTTTTTTCGCGACTGGCTTGGCAGCGGCTTTTTTCACGGCTGGTTTAGCTGCGGCTTTAGCGGCTGGTTTGGCGGCAGCTTTCACTGCTGGCTTGGCGGCGGCTTTCGCTGCGACAGGCTTTTTCGCTGGGGCGGCGGCTTTAGCGGCCGGTTTCTTTGCTGCTGGTTTCTTTGCGGCTGTTGCCATTTTTAGTTCTCCTTCATCGGGGATGGGAAAAATTCATTACAAGATTTAAACCCGTCCGGCCCGGAATTAGGCCAGGCGAATTATTCATCGGCACAAACGGACTACGGTTTGCGCTAATGAATTCGGCACCAGCTGAACTGCTGCAACCCCTCACGAGTGCAGCACTTCAGCCATCGACCTGGTCGCCGTCCGTGGCCGGACGGCGCTCAGGTACTAATCTTGTTGCGACGTTTTGCGGGTGGTCGGGCGTATGTTCAGCTCCATGGACCTACGTCGCAGCCATGCACGGTTTTCGTTTTCAAACAAAAAACCGCCCAACCTGAACCTAATCAGGAAAGACGGCTCAACAAAAACAGTGTGGTCTTGTGCATATCTGTGTGAATCTGTATCCCGTATCGCGATCATTTCTGCGGCATGTGCGACTTCAAATTTCCGCACATTTCAAAACACGCATTTTCAATCTCGTAAAGTACACGAAAACCTTGTCGGTACGCAACCAGCACGAGAGATATTCGCGCGCTTTTTTTCGCGTTAAGCTGCCCAACTCACATACGCACGCCGATCCGGCATGCCCGCTTGCGTCGTCGCGACGCGATGTGCGCGCTCGATCGAGTTCGGAAAAGCCTCCGCGCTGTCGCGCGAAAAAAAAGACCGCATCAAAGCGCGCCTTATGCCGCCTGGGTTTCTGCGATGCCGTCGTCACCGGCGAAAAATCCGCACCACCCGCTTCCGAAATCGAGAGCGCTTGCGCATCGCTTGCGCGCCGCCGCTACTCACTGTTTTAATTTCGTCGCGATTATGAGACAGAGTGCGGCGAATGGCAAGCACAATACTGCGGTGCTCGCGCATCGCACGCGCGCGACATGCGGAGCGCGATCGCACATCGCTCGATTCGGCGCGCCGTTTTCGCGGCGATGCGGACGCGCGTTCGCGCCGGCGGCGACGCGTTTCATCAAGCGTGGCAAGGCGCGCCGATGGACCACCGCAATCGGCTGGCGACTCGGCGACGACGTTCTCGCGCATGCGGGCGACGGCGTCCACCATCTCGCGGCGGGACTTCATCACCACCACTTCGCGTGCATGCTCGTCGCGCGTGGTCGACGGGCCGCGCCACCGGACCTGGTTGGTCGAGTGATCGATCTGGCGGAGGCGCCGTTCAACGACCGCGCGGCCTGGAGATCCAGGAAGAGCGACATCGACTCGTCTGAGGCGAGGGCCGCCGCCATCGCTCGGCCGAATCGGGCGTGGGCATCGTGCGGCATGCGGTCCATTGGCGCTCGTTTTATACGATGATTTCCCGGCTGGCGGAGCGCTATCGCGTCCTCCGCGCTGCCCGCCCCCATGGAACGGAGCGGGGCGAGATCGCCGCCAGCATGCCGAGACTGGAGGCCTGCCGATACGTTTGTTTACGCTATTGAATATCTGCGGAGGTTCGCCGCTGCGCTATGAGCCGCAAAGTTAAGGGACACTATATTAGCCATTAAGGACGCACTTAATGCAGGGCAGGTCAAAGGTGGAGCTGGCCCACGGTGTCCCGATCCACACCGCCACATCGGCCGAGCCATCCACGCCAATCGCAAGCGGCTGAGATAAGAAGGCTCTTCACGGATTTCCGGGAACTTGTTTCGCAGCGCGGCGCTTCCTGCGGCGGGCGCTTCTTCCAGAGCCGGACTTGGGCTGATCGCCATGATGATGCGCCTCCGGTGCGCTGCTTTGGCCAGCGACCGATCGCGGCCATGTTTGGCTGGCCGGGAGGTGGCGCGCTGCGGGTTGGCGTGCAGACGGCTGCGGCGGCGCCGGAGCGCGTGCGCCGTCGGCCGGGAGGCCATCTGCCCGCGCGCCGCCCTCGTGCAGTCGCGCTATCGCGGCTTTTCGCGCCGAGCGGCAGACGTCTGCCAGCAGCCATTCGCTGCTGCCGGGGAGGCGCAGCCATATGGCTTTCCATGCATTGCGGTTGCCGCTGCCGTGCAGGTTCGCGAAGCACGAAGGCGATACCGCGTGCCCTTCATATTTGATTTCCGCTCCCACGACCGTGCCGAAATAAGGCTCCCGGCCGAAGCTGGCGCGCAGCCTCGTGCCTTCGGGGAGAAAGACCTGCTTCCATTGGTACCCCATCTCGCTTGTCGCGGCAGGCTGCTGCGCGGGTGGCGGCGGAGGATTGATGTAGTTGCGGATCGCTTCGATGACGAAGGGCTCCTGCGCCCAGGAATCCGACCAGAAATTGCCAGTGAATTCACCCAGTTCGACCAGCACATCATCAGGTACGCGGATCGGGAATTGGAGGTTGTACGTGGGCTTGATCTTGGGCGAGGTAGGCATGGGGGACTCTCTAAAATCGGGTTTTACTATGCGCTGCTAACCACTACTGACCTGTACTACCCAGCGCTATCACTTACTAAAAATGCCGGGCCGCATGCTAATCACTACTAAATTTTTCGGCCTGTATTCATTAGAGGCGGTTAGCGGCTTTTAGTTCCGAAAATAGCGCGGAGTCGTACGAAATATCGATGGTTAGCATTGGGTAGTAGTGGTTAGCAGCTTTTAGTAAAAGCCGAAAAAATACCTCCCGCCCTGTGCATGCCTGAGCTGCGGCTAGTAGGAATTCGTCACCAATTAATGGGGTGAACCATAAAAAAGCCTGGCAATTGCCAGGCTTGGGTCTCGCAAGAAGGTGGGGGGCCGTGTTCAGGACCCAGGAGTTTGCAACCAGCGTTGAGCAATCGCCATTGCCTTGTCGAAGTCCTGCGGCGCGATCATTTTACGTATCGACTCAACTGCGGCGGCAGCCTGCGGATGTCCCTCATGCCGCGCAATGATCATCCATTTTGTGCCTTCGGATACGTTGCGGGATCCTTGTTGTCAGCGGCCTTCATGAACCAGGCACGCGCCTTGGCTCCATCCACGGGGACACCGTCGCCCTTGGTGAAGGCGATTGCCAGCGCAAACTGCGCGTTGCCATATCCTTGGTTCGACGCGGATTCGAAGTTGGCCAGAGCCTTTGCCATATCGCGTCCAACGCCGCTTCCGGTGGCATACGCCACGCCCAGATTGTACTGGCCAAAGGCATTACCCTGCTTCGCCGACATGGAGAACATGTCGAAAGCCTTGCCAAAGTCGCTGGCGACACCCTTGCCATGTGCATAGGCGAGACCCACATAATACTGCGCCAACGCGTCGCCGGATGCCGCGGCCTTCTGATACCAGTATAAGGATTTGACCGGATCGCGCTCCACTCCTGGGGTGCCGTTGTAGGCCGATCCCAGATTCGATTGGGCTGTGGCGCTCCCCCGCTCTGCCGCCTTGGTCGTCCATATCAGCGCCTGTTGGCCATCCTGCCGCGTACCACGCCCCATCGCATACATGAACCCCAACCTCTCCTGCGCATCAAGATCACCTTCACGCGCCGCAATTTGATAAAGGGCGAAGGCCTCCTCGTACTTCCCCTCTTGATAGAACGCCTTGGCGCGATCGATTTCAGTGGCACCAGAGGGGGCGGCGCCAAATACGAGCAAGCAGGTTAATGCTATGGTTTTGAGCATGGGGTGGAGGCCGAAGCCAGGGACGGGGGGAATGAAAAAAACCCCTTGCTTTCACGGCAAGGGGTTTCATATATGGCAACCGAGGAAATCAATCCCAGTTCAGCGCGCCGCCGGTCTGGTACTCGATCACGCGGGTCTCGAAGAAGTTGCGTTCCTTCTTCAGGTCGATCATCTCGCTCATCCATGGGAACGGGTTGTCTTCCTGGTCGAACAGCGTCTCCAGGCCGATCTGCGTGGCGCGGCGGTTGGCGATGAAGCGCAGGTAGCCCTTGAACATGGTCGCGTTCAGGCCCAGCACGCCGCGTGGCATCGTGTCTTCGGCGTAGGCGTACTCCAGGTCCACCGCCTTCAGGAACAGCTGCTTGATCTCTTCCTTGAACGCAGGCGTCCACAGCAGCGGGTTTTCCATCTTGATCGTGTTGATCAGATCGATGCCGAAGTTGCAATGCATCGACTCGTCGCGCAGGATGTACTGGTACTGCTCGGCGGCGCCCATCATCTTGTTCTGGCGGCCCAGCGCCAGGATCTGGGTGAAGCCGACGTAGAAGAACAGGCCTTCCATCAGGCAGGCGAACACGATCAGCGACTTGAGCAGCGTCTGGTCGCTTTCCACGGTGCCGGTGGTGAAGGCCGGATCGGTCAGCGTGTTGATGAACGGGATCAGGAACTCATCCTTGTCGCGGATCGACTTGATCTCGTTGTAGGCGTTGAAGATCTCGCCCTCGTCCAGGCCCAGCGACTCGACGATGTACTGGTAGGCGTGGGTGTGGATCGCCTCCTCGAACGCCTGGCGCAGCAGGTACTGGCGGCATTCCGGGGCGGTGATGTGGCGGTAGGTGCCCAGCACGATGTTGTTGGCGGCCAGCGAGTCGGCGGTGACGAAGAAGCCCAGGTTGCGCTTGACCAGGCGGCGCTCGTCCTCGGTCAGGCCGTTCGGGTTCTTCCACAGCTCGATATCGCGCTGCATGTTCACTTCCTGCGGCATCCAGTGGTTGGCGCAGCCGGCCAGGTATTTGTCCCACGCCCACTTGTACTTGAACGGCACCAGCTGGTTGACGTCGGTCTTGCCGTTGATGATGCGCTTGTCGTCGGCATTGACGCGCAGCGCGACTTGCTCGGCGTTGGCTTCGCCGGAAGCCAGCGCGGCTTGCGCATTTTGATTGACAGCAGCTTGTGATGCGGCCGGTGCGGCCTCTTCGTCCCAGGACAGCGACATGGTATTTTCCTTCTGAATTCGGTGTAAAAAGAACCGCCCGGACGGGCCGGGACGGTTCACTCTCTATATTAGTACGTTTGCCGCCCGCTTATTGGCAGGCTTCGCATTCCTCGAAACCGTCGTCGCCGGGACGCAGGTAGCAGGCGGCGCCATCCTCGACCGCCGGCGCGGCGGCAACCGGAGCCGCCGCGGCCATGGCGCTGGCCGACATGCCGCCGTCCACGGCCACCGCGTTCAGCGCGCCGGTCTTGGAGGTCGATTTCTCCATGTGGGTGGCGGCGATGGTACGCAGGTAGTAGGTGGTTTTCAGGCCACGCAGCCATGCCAGCTTGTAGGTCTCGTCCAGCTTCTTGCCCGACGCGCCAGCCATGTAGATGTTCAGCGACTGCGCCTGGTCGATCCACTTCTGGCGGCGCGATGCGGCTTCCACCAGCCAGGTCGGCGACACTTCGAACGCGGTTGCATAAATGTCACGCAGGTCTTGCGGGATGCGGTCGATCTTGGCCAGCGAGCCGTCGAAGTACTTCAGGTCGGAGATCATCACCTCGTCCCACAGGTCGCGCGCCTTCAGGTCGCGCACCAGGTAGGCGTTGATCTCGGTGAACTCCCCCGACAGGTTGGACTTCACGTACAGGTTCTGGAAGGTCGGTTCGATGCAGGCCGACACGCCAATGATATTCGAAATGGTGGCCGTTGGAGCGATCGCCACGCAGTTCGAGTTACGCATGCCGAACTTCTTGATGCGGTCGCGCACCGGGGTCCAGTCCATCGCCGACGAGGTATCCTGCTCCAGGTAGCCGCCGCGTTCATCGGCCAGCAGCTTGATCGAGTCCTGCGGCAGGATGCCGCGGTCCCACAGCGAGCCTTTGTACGACTGGTAGTGGCCGCGTTCCTCGGCCAGTTCGGTCGAGGCCAGGTAGGCGTAGTAGCACACCGCTTCCATCGAGGTGTCGGCGAAGGACACGGCTTCGTTCGACGAGAACGGCACGCGCATCATGTGCAGGCAGTCCTGGAAGCCCATCACGCCCAGGCCCACCGGACGGTGGCGCATGTTGGCGTTGCGGGCCTTGTCGACGGCGTAGTAATTGATGTCGATCACATTGTCGAGCATGCGCATCGCGGTGCGGATGGTCTTTTTCAGCTTGACGTGATCGAGCTTGCCCTCTTTCATGTGGGCCGGCATGTTGACCGAACCCAGGTTGCAGACGGCGATTTCGTCAGGACCGGTGTTCAGCGTGATCTCGGTGCACAGGTTGGAGCTGTGGACCATGCCCACGTGCGACTGCGGCGAACGGATGTTGCATGGATCCTTGAACGTGATCCATGGGTGGCCGGTTTCGAACAGCATCGACAGCATCTTGCGCCACAGGTCCAGCGCGGCGATTTTCTTGAACACGCGGATCTCGCCGGCGGCGGCCTTGGCTTCGTAGCCCAGGTAGGCCTTTTCGAAGGCCTTGCCGACCAGGTCGTGCAGGTCCGGGCAGTCCGATGGCGAGAACAGGGTCCACTCGCCCTTTTCCATCACGCGCTTCATGAACATGTCCGGGATCCAGTTGGCGGTGTTCATGTCGTGGGTGCGGCGGCGGTCGTCGCCGGTGTTCTTGCGCAGGTCCAGGAACTCTTCGATGTCCATGTGCCAGGTTTCCAGGTAGGCGCACACCGCGCCCTTGCGCTTGCCGCCCTGGTTGACCGCGACGGCGGTGTCGTTGACCACTTTCAGGAACGGCACCACGCCTTGCGATTTGCCGTTGGTGCCCTTGATGTGGGCGCCCAGCGCGCGCACCGGGGTCCAGTCGTTACCCAGGCCGCCGGCGAATTTCGCCAGCAGGGCGTTTTCCTTGATGGCGTCGTAGATGCCTTCCAGGTCGTCCGAGACGGTGGTCAGGTAGCACGACGACAGCTGCGAGCGCAGGGTGCCCGAGTTGAACAGCGTCGGGGTCGACGACATGAAGTCGAAGGTCGACAGCAGGTTGTAGAACTCGATGGCGCGCGCTTCGCGGTCCGATTCGTTCAGGGCCAGGCCCATGGCCACGCGCATGTAGAACGCCTGCGGCATCTCGATGCGGACGTCGCGCACGTGCAGGAAGTAGCGGTCGTACAGGGTTTGCAGGCCGATGTAGCCGAACTGCAGGTCGCGGTCGGCGACCAGCGCCTTGGCCAGGCGGGCCAGGTCGAACTCGGCCAGCTTGGTGTCCAGCAGTTCGTTGGCGATGCCCTTGGCGATGTATTGCGGGAAGTAGGTCACGTATTCGGCGGCCGCGGCGCCCTGCGCCACTTCCTTGCCGAAGACTTCCTTGCGGATCGTGTGCAGCAGGATGCGGGCGGTCACTTGCGAGTAGGCCGGGTCTTTTTCCATCAGCGCGCGGGCGGCCAGGATGGCGGACTTGTGCAGCTCTTCGACCGGCACGCCGTCGTACAGGTTCTTCAGCGTCTCGGCCACGATGGCGTCGGCGTCGACGTGCTTTTCCAGGCCGATGCAGGCGGCGTTGATCAAGCCGGTGACGCGGTTCATGTCCAGCAGCTTGCGCTCGCCGTTTTCAACCACATGGATCTGCGGCGCGTCGATGGTGGCGGCGGCGCCCTGGGCTTCCTTGGCGGCGCGGCGCTCTTCCATGTGCTTGGCGCGGTACAGCACGTAGGCGCGGGCGACATCGTGTTCGCCGGAGCGCATCAGCGCCAGTTCCACCTGGTCCTGCACGTCTTCGATGTGGAAGGTGCCGCCCGATGGCTGGCGGCGCACCAATGCGGTGACCACGCTGGAGGTCAGCTGTTCTACCAATTCACGCACGCGCGCCGAAGCCGCGCCCTGACCACCGTTGACGGCCAAAAAGGCCTTGGTCATGGCGATCGCGATTTTCGACGGTTCAAACGCGACGACCGCGCCGTTACGGCGGATGATGCGGTAGTCACCGAGGTCGCTGGCGGCCGTGACCGGGCTGCTGGCGGTGCTCGCAGCGGCTGCTGGTACCAGCGCTGGATTGATGGTGATGTCTTGAGTAGATTGCATTTAAGCTCCCCGATAACAGCGTGCAGTCAAAGCTGCGCGACGTAATGTTGTATAAAAAAAGGCCAAAATGAAGCGGCCAGCCAAACCTGCCTGGCTGGTTAAACTGCAATAAAATGGGTGTTGAACTGGCCTTGGCGACTTGTAAATAGTTTAAGAACCAGTGTCATGGGAACTACTATATCTAGTGATTGGTGTGAATCGATACACTGATTGTAGTGGTCAGATAATGGTAAGACAAGTGGAAATTTTGCCTTAATAGGCAATTTTTCTATTGACTTTGCGGGAGCCCTTTTGCAAAGCGCAATCCGGCGCTAGCGCCCACTAACGCGGGCTGGTCCAGTGCCTTTCGATTAAGCAGCGACTGCCAGGTTTTCCGATAAAATTCCCAATCAAACAACGGCCCCGGGTCGGTCTTGCGGCCCGGCGCGATGTGCTCGTGGCCCTGCACGTCGGCCAGCGGATAGCGCATTTGCAGCGCCACCGTCAGCTCGGCCAGCGCCTGGTACTGGGCCGGCTCGAAGCCGCTAAAGTCGGTGCCTTCCAGCTCCACGCCGATCGAATAGTCGTTGCACTTCTCCCGCCCGCGGAACGACGACAGCCCCGCGTGCCAGGCCCGCTCGTTGGCAGAAACATACTGCATCACGCGGCCGTCGCGGCGGATGAAGAAGTGGCTCGACACCTTCAACCCCCGCAGGTCCGCGAACGAGGGGTCAGTATTATAGTCCAAGCGGGCGGTGAACAGGTCGGACACGTGCGGACCGCCGAAACTGCCGCCCGGCAGCGAGATGTTGTGGATGACCAGCAGCGTGATGTCGGCGGGGTCGGGACGGCAGTCGGCGTGCGGGCTGTCGTAGCGGATCGCCGGCTGCCACCAGCCGTCCGCCCCCACTTCCGCGCGGCTCACGCCTCCGGCTCCTGGATGTTCAGCTTCTGCATCTGGTAGCGCAGCTGGCGGAAGCTGATGCCCAGCAGCTGGGCGGCCTGGGTGCGGTTGAACTGCGTCTGCGCCAGCGCGCGCAGGATGATGTCGCGTTCGACCTGGTTCAGGTAGTCGGGCAGGCTGCTGGGCAGCGCGTCCAGGTGCGGCGCGGCGGGCGGCGCCGAAGTGGGGGCGGACGGCTGGTGGCAGCCGGCGATCCGCTACGACAGCCCGCACGCCGACTGCCGTCCCGACCCCGCCGACATCA